>JALHHV010000004.1:0-17821 GCA_022837365.1 Desulfovibrio sp.
TGCTGCGGGTGACCGGCTGGCTCACCGCCGACAGCGTGGAAGCCTTCGACCGGGCCCTGCACGACTGGGACCGCGCCCTGCAAAGCGCGCAGTTGCAGGACGTGACCATGCGGCCCGGCGGGCTGGCGGCCACGTGGAAGCTGGTGCTGGTGAACCGGGTGGAACTGGACCGGCGGCTGGACGAATATCTTGCGCCGCGAAAGCTGACGCGGGAAGTGCTTCAGTAACGGAGAGGAGCGCCGCGCGCGGAAACGAAGAAACCCGGCGGGCATGCCGCGCCGGGTTCCGGAAAAATGCCTGTCGGGCGCGTGGCCCGGTTACGCCTGCTTGTCGTCCTTTTCGATCTTTTCGTTCTTTTTGCCCGGAGTGATGTCGATTTCGTCGGGTTCGCTGGTGGCCCGCTTGAAGTTCCGGATGGCACGCCCGAGCCCGCCGCCGATTTCGGGGAGCTTGTTGGCCCCGAACACCAGCAGGACCAGAACGAGAACGACCAACAATTCCTGAATGCCGATACCGAACATATGCATGCCTCCGTTAGTGATGCCATGCATATACACATCGGGTACACCCCGGTCAAGACGCGCAACGCCGGGGGATGGCCTGTGTTCCAAGGTGGTTGCGCACACTTCAATGAATGGAGCGATACATGCGACGCATCGTTGTCATAGGTTCCGGTGTGGGGGCGGGCAAGCTTGCCGCGCGCGTCAAGCGGCTGCTGCCGGGGTGCGAGGTGAACATCATCATGCCCGAGGCGGGTGTTGACGGCGGGGGCGGCGGGCCGTTTGCCGCGTGCCTGGCCTCCCGGCGCGCCTCGCGCGTGCTGCTGGCCGCCCGCGAGGTGGGCGTGCTGGACGCGGCCGAGCTTTCCGTCGATCTCGACGCCAGCACCGTCATCGCCGGTTCCAGCCGGGGCAGACTGGCCGTGCGCTATGACCAGTTGGCCATGGAGATCGACGCCACCCCGCGCATTCCCCGTGCCCTGCGCGGCGCGCCCAACGTATTCGCCTGGCCCGGCGCCGACGTGGCGGGCCTCGACGGCCTGCTGGCCGAACGGGTGGCCGCAGGCGCCTGCCGCGCCGTGGTGGTGGGGCAGGGGGCCGAAGCGCTGGAGGCGCTGCGCCTGGTGCGCGCGGCCGGGGCCACCCCGGTGTGGGTGCGCACCCGCCCGGCCACGGGCGATGCCGCCAACGCCGTGGACGCCGACATGTGGCGCCACGCGGCGCGCATGGCCCGCCGCAACGGCGTGGAAACGGTGAACTGGACGGGCGTGGCCATGGAGCGCATGGGCGCGCTGCCCGCCGGGGACGGCGGCTTTGCCGCGCTGGTGGCCGTGGCCCCCGAGCGTGCGGACGGGGCGGGCGGCCCCGGTGGTCCCGGTGGCACGGACCTGCGCGTGGAAGGCGACCTGTTCATCTGGACCAGCCCGCTGGTGGTGCAGAACCCGGCCCTGACCCTGGACGGCATCAGCCTGGACGATACCGGGCGCATCGACGTGGACGGCTGCCTGCGCACCGGCGCGCCCGGCGTGTACGTGTTCGGCACCGGGGTCGGCGTGCAGCGCATGGCCCCGGATGGCGGGGTGGAGCAGGCCGCCGCAGTGCCCGCCGAGGTGCCGGGCCTGGTCCGCGCCCTGGCCGACCATCTGGCCTCCATCGACGCCACCGGCGCCGACGTGTCCCCCGCGCGGGGCGTGGCCGCCTGCCCTGCGGGCGATCTGGCGGCGGAACTGGCCGGGTCCGGCGACCCCGATATGGCCGAACTGGCCGATGTGCTGGGCGACTGCCCCTGCCGCCTGCCCGCCCTGGGCACCGTGCACGCCGAAGGCCCCGGCGTCACCGTGGCCGCCGTGGGTCTTGGGTCCGCCGCCTGCGCCCGGGCCGAGGTGGAAACCGAGTTTTCCGTGTACGCCACTCCCTCCGCCCTCGGTGGCCAGCCCGGCCAATCGCCCGGCCAATCGGATGACGACGACGAATCCGGCGCCTGGGGCGGCCTGCCCGCCGGGCATGCCGTGAAGCTGCTGGCCGCCAGGACCGGCGGCGCGCTGCTGGGCGCGCAGGTGGCGGGCCGCGATGCGGAACTGTGCGCCGCCGTGGTGTCCGCCGCGTCACTGGCGCTGCGCGCGGGCATGCGCGTGGCCGATCTGGCCCAGGCCGAACTGCCCGGCGCGGCCGGTGAACTGCTGCGCCGCGCGGCGGCCGTCCTGGCCAACAAGCTGGCTGGCCGCTACTTCGGCATCACTCCGGACGAATTCATCGCCTCGCGCGAGGCCGGGGCGGAATTCTTCACCCTGGACCTGCGCAGCGCGCCCGACTGGCGCGCGGGCCATGTGCCCGGCGCGTACAACATCCCCCACACCCAGCTGCGCAAGCGGTTGCAGGACGAAGTGCCCCGCTTCACCCCCATCGTGCTGGTGGCGGCCACATCGGACGCGGCGTGGAGCGTGGCCTGCATGCTGGGCGCCCTGGGGGCCACCGACCTCTACGTGCTGGACGGCGGCATGGCCTTCTGGCCCCACGCGCTGGAGACGGCATGACGTCCGAAAAGCCCGGCAAGGGGGGCAAGGCCCCCGGCGGGCCGAGCGGTTCGGCCGCTTGGGGCGCGTCCGGCGCTTCCGCCATTGCAGGCGGGCGGGGCCGCGTCATGCGGCTGCCCGGCATCCACTGCCGCTTTCACGAGGCGGGGCACTGCGCCGTGGACGAGACCATGAACCCCGGCCTGAACGAGGACTGGCGCTGCGGTGAGGAACAGCGCATCGTCCGCGCCTACGACCATTTCCTCGAACAGGCGGATACCTTCGACTTGTCGTCGGAGCAGGCCACGGCGCTGTGGGAGCGCCGCCTCTCTACCATACCGCCGCCCGGCGGGCTGTGCGCCGACTACACGCCGCCCCCGTCCTGTCCGTCCTGTGCGGGTGGCGGCTGCTGCGGCGAGGCGGACTGGCTGGACTGCACCCACTTCCGCGAGGGAGTGTGCGTGCTGCTGCTGCCCCGCTGCGACGGCATCTGCGAACGGTTCCAGGGGGCGTGAGCGGCCGTGGCGCGCCGCGCCTGCCGTTCACGCGCATCCAATGACTTCAAGCCCATACCGATGGTGACCATGCACAACGCATCCGAACACCCCGTGCTCTACATTCCGCTGCTGCACCGCGAACTGGCCCCCGCCTGCCTGCCCGAGGGCGTGCGGTTTCTGTCGGCGGGGCTGCCCGCCGCGCCCCATGTGGCCGGCGCCGCGCCGCAGGCCGACTCGGGCGCTCCCGCCGTTCCGGCGTGGCGTTCGCCCCTGTTGCCGTTGTCCGAGGCCGAGGCGCGGGCCTGTCTGGCAGAACTGCTGGACTTCGGCCTGAATGTGGGCTCCGGCCCGCACGGCGACCTGGCCGCCATGGTGGCCGCGCTGGAAAGCGCCCAGGATGAGGCCCCGTTCTCGCTGGGCCGCTCCGAACTGGCCGCGCTGGAAGGGTTCGCCTCCGGCGGCGAGGTGGCCGGGGCCGCCCCCGGCTCCCGTGACGACCCCGCCCAGGCGGAGCGCAACCGGCGCATCGCCGCGCAGAAGACCCTGATCCTGGCCTGGCATCTGGAAGAGCGCGTGCGCGAACTGGACGCCCTGAAGGAGAAGTTTTCGCGCAGCCGCGAGAGCCTGGCCGACATCCTGGGCGTGGAGACGGACGAGGAATTGCGCGAACTGCCCGCCCTCGACCCCTATTCCGCCATGCTGCCCGGCAGCGGCGCGGACATCATCGGCCCCTCGTGGCGGGTCATCGTGGAGAACATGGGGCCCTTCCTGCCCGACGGCGCGGTGCTGTTCACCTGCGACGCCGAAATCGCCGCCACCCTGCGGGACGGCGGCGCGGCCTTCGCCCCCGTGACCGCGGAACAGGCCACTGCCCTGTGCCCCGTCTGGGGCGCCAAGGTGGCCAAACTGGTGGTGCACGCCCGCCTGCCCCTGTGGCAGGTGGCGGGCCGCCCCGGCCCCGATGGCGCGCGCCCGTGGCTGGACCGCGTGTTCGACGTGGTCTGTTGCGGCAAGTGTGCCCGGTAGGGAAAACCGTTTTTGTACGCCTCCGGCGGGCAGGACGGCAGATGTTATGCGAGCGCAACGCGCGAGCATTACAGATGGCGATAGCAGAGCTGGCTACGGCGCGTTGCGATCGCCATCCGTAATGCTCGAAGACTCGCATAACGGCTGCCGTCCCCTGCACCCCCGTTTTAGTAGGTATTTTACGAGGTTTTCGTGTATCCAACGGTTCATCGTATCCAGCAGCTGTTTCCCAGGGGCCTCAAGGGCATCATCTTCGATTGCGACGGCGTGCTGTTCGACTCGCGCGCGTCCAACATCCACTACTACAACCTCATCCTCGGTGCGCTGGGGCAGCCGCCCATGTCGCGGCAGGACGAGGACTACACCCACATGGCCTCGGTGGGGCAGTCGCTGGCGCGCATCGTGCCGCCCGAGCTCATGCCGAAGCTGCCCGAGGCGCGCAGGCGCATCGTCTACCGGCGCGACATTCTGCCCCTGCTGGACCCGGAGCCGGGCCTGATGGAACTGCTGCGCTGGCTGCGCGACGCGGGCTTTCGCCGGGGCATCTGCACCAACCGCACCACCACCATGGAATACGTGCTCGACCACTTCGGCATGACCGACCTGTTCTTTCCGGTCATGACCGCCGCGCGGGTGCGGGCCAAACCCCACCCCGAGGGCCTTTGCGCCACCCTGGACGCCTGGGGCCTCGCCCGCGACGAGGTGGCCTTCATGGGCGACACCATCGCCGACGAGGAAACCGCCCGCATGGCCGGGGTGTGCTTCTGGGCCTACCGCAGCCCGTCGCTCACCGCGCGGCTGCACCTGGACGACTTCTGGACGCTGCGCCGCGTGCTGGCGGAATACCAGCGCCAGGAGAACGGGCGGCAGGGCGGGCAGTCTGCCGGGCGGGAGTGCCCATTCCGATAGGATGGCCGCTCGCTGGCGTCACCCCTGCGGAATGCGTCCGGCGAAAGGTGTCCGGCGGCCAGCGCCGTGCATCCGGTGCAGGAGTAACCACTTTTTGCTTGATTCTTGTCGCGGGTAAGTGGAAGTATCGGTGTTACGGTCGCCCCCCAATTCCGGGGTGCGCTTAACCGGAGGGTTCATGTTCGTTTTTTCGAATCTCCTTATCGGCGTGGCGCGCGTGCTCGATGCCGTGCTGAACCTGTATTTCTGGATCGTCATCGTTGCGGCAGTCCTCTCGTGGGTCAACCCCGATCCCTACAATCCCATCGTGCGCATCCTGCGCAACCTGACGGAGCCGGTGTTCTACCGGGTCCGCAAGTGGATTCCGTTTACCTACGTGGGGGGGCTCGACCTGTCCCCGGTGGTGGTGCTGCTGGCCATCCAGTTCATCAACGCCGTGGTCATCCAGTCGCTGTACCAGTTCGCCGTCACCATGCGATAGGGGCGTCACATGTCCGTGAGCCGCATAGATCTGCTGAACCACAGCTTTTCCAAGTCCCTGCGAGGCTACGCCACCGACGAGGTGGACAGGATGATGCAGGAGGCCGCGGATACCATCGGCCGGCTGAGCGAGGAAAAGGCCGCGCTGGCCGGCCAGCTGGCGCATCTGGAAGAGCGCCTGACCGAATTCAGGGAGCGGGAATCGACGTTGCGGGACACGTTGATGACCACCCAAAGGGTCACCGCCGACCTCAAGGCCAGTGCTCAGAGGGAGGCGCAGTTGATCATCGACGCTGCCCATTCCAAGGCGGAGAACCTCATCAATCAGGGGCAGCTCCGCCTTGCACGCATTCAGGAGGACATCGCCGAGGCCCGCAAGGTCAAGGCGCAGTTCGAGATGAAGGTGCGCGCCGTGGTGCAGCAGCACCTGCGCATGCTGGATATGACCCGCGAGGACGACGAGGAACTGGAGGCCGCCGCGGCGCGCATCGCCGGGCGGCAGAAGGGTGGACCGGCCTGAGGCCGGCCGCCCCGAATGGGCGGCCCCTGCCGGGGAAGGGCAATGGGCGGTCCTTGTGCGGGCGGTGCCCGGCGCGCGCAAGAGCGGGTGCGAGGGCACGGCCGACGGAAGGCTGAAGGTGCGCCTGGCCGCACCGGCCGTGGACAACAAGGCCAACAAGGCGCTGGAGGACTTCGTGGCCTCCGCGCTGGGAATGCGCCGCAACCGCGTGCGCATCGTATCCGGTCATACGGGCCGGTTGAAGAAACTGATCGTCGAATCGGATGTGGAGCCCAGCTGGGGCCTGCTTGGCACATGTGGGAAAGAACAACCCTCAACGCCATAGGAGAAGAGTTCCATGGAACCGAAAGACAACGCGCTCCTGGAAAAGTACGCCGCCACGGATCCCGAACTGAAGGCGCTATGGGATGAGCATATTCTGTTCGAGAAACAACTGGAGAAGATCGAATCCAAGTCGTTCCTGACCCCTGCCGAAGAAAAGCAGGCCAAGGAACTGAAGAAACAGAAACTCGACGGAAAGACCCGGCTCCACGCCATACTGGACCGGTACCGCGCCTTGGAGGGCTAGATGGAACTGAACGGGGCCCGGATTCTGCTGGAATGCCTCAAACGGGAAGGCGTCGACGTACTGTTCGGCTATCCCGGCGGGGCCGTCATAGACATCTATGACGAGTTGCCGCGGCACGACATCCGGCATGTATTGGTCCGGCACGAACAGGCGGCGGTGCACGCCGCCGACGGTTTCGCCCGCGCGTCGGGCAAGGTGGGCGTCTGTCTGGTCACTTCCGGGCCGGGCGCCACCAACACCGTGACTGGCATCGCCACGGCCTATGCCGACTCCATTCCCATGGTCGTGCTGACGGGGCAGGTACCCACCCCCCTCATCGGCAACGACGCCTTCCAGGAAGTGGACATCGTCGGCATCACCCGCCCGTGCACCAAGCACAACTATCTGGTGAAGGACGTGCGCGACCTTGCCCGCGTGCTGCGGCAGGCTTTCTATCTGGCCCGCTCCGGCAGGCCGGGTCCCGTTCTTGTCGACTTGCCCAAGGACGTCATGCAGGCGAAGACCGAATTCGCCTGGCCAGAGGACGTCAAGCTGCGCAGCTACAACCCCACCTACCGGCCCAACCTGAACCAGCTGCGCCGCGCGGTGGAGGCGCTTATCGAGGCGAAACGCCCGCTGTTCTTCGCGGGCGGCGGCGTGGTCATGTCCGACGCCAGCGAAGAGCTGGGCTGGCTGGCCCGCACCCTGAGCATTCCGGTGACCTCCACGCTGATGGGCCTTGGCGCCTTTCCGGGCGACGACCCGCTGTGGCTGGGCATGATCGGCATGCACGGCACCTACGCGGGCAACAAGGCGGTGAACAACGCCGACTGCATCGTGGCCGTGGGCGCGCGCTTCGACGACCGGGTGACCGGCCGCCTTTCCGCGTTCGCCTCCGGCGCGCGCATCATCCACATCGACATCGACCCCACGTCCATCCGCAAGAACGTGCAGGTGGACATTCCCGTGGTGGGCGACTGCCGCAAGGCGCTGGCGGGCATCCGTGAGATAGCCACCACCCGCCTTGCCGAAAAGGACTGGGCGACGGCGCACGAGCCGTGGCTGGCCCAGGTTTCCGCCTGGCGCACCGAACAGCCCCTGACCTATGTGAAGAACGGCTCCATCAAGCCGCAGCAGGTGGTGGAAACCATCTTCTCCATCACCCGGGGCGACGCCATCGTCACCACCGAGGTGGGCCAGAACCAGATGTGGACGGCCCAGTTCTTCACCTTCCGCAAGCCGCGCACGCTGCTCACCTCGGGCGGGCTCGGCACCATGGGCTACGGCTTTCCGGCCGCCATCGGCGCGCAGTTCGCCTTTCCGGACAAGCTGGTCATCGACATGGCGGGCGACGGCTCCATCCAGATGAACATCCAGGAACTGGCCACCGCCGTCTGCAACAAGCTGCCCATCAAGATCGTGATCCTGAACAACGGCTACCTCGGCATGGTACGCCAGTGGCAGGAACTGTTCTACCAGCGCAACTACTGCGCCACCTGCATGGAGGCGCAACCCGACTTCGTGAAGCTGGCCGAGGCCTACGGGGCCGAAGGCTACCGCATCACCGAGGCGGGCGAGCTGGAATCCACGCTGCGCGCGGCCTTCGCCTCGCCCCATACCGCCGTCATCGACGTGCGGGTGGAACGCGAGGAGAACGTGTACCCCATGGTGCCCGCGGGCGCGGCCCTGGACGAAATGCTGCTGGTGTAGGGAGGGCAGCCCATGCGACATGTGCTTTCCGTTCTCGTGGAGAACGAACCGGGCGTGCTGTCCCGGGTGGCGGGGCTGTTCAGCGGACGCGGCTTCAACATCGAGTCGTTGAACGTGGCCCCCACGCTGGAAGAGGGCGTTTCGCTCATGACCATCAGCACCAGCGGCGAGGAGCAGATCATCGAACAGATCGTCAAGCAGCTGCGCAAGCTGGTGACGGTGATCAAGGTGGTGGACTTCGAGGGCATCGCCGCCGTGGAGCGCGAGATGATGATGGTCAAGGTGCAGGCCGACGACGCCCGCCGGGCCGAGGTGCTGCGCATCGCCGACATCTTCCGCTGCAAGGTGGTGGACGTGAGCCTGAACGACCTGACCCTGGAAGCCACCGGCGACCACGGAAAGATCCAGGCCATCCTGAGCCTGCTGGCCCGCTTCGGCATCAAGGAAATCGCCCGCACCGGCACCGTGGCCATGCGGCGGTCGATGCAGCCTGAGACAGCGTAACACCGGCGGGCGCTAGGCAGCGGCCCAGCCTGCCGGGATGTTCCGGAACCTTCACGCGCGGCGGCGGGCGGTACAACGCCTTCCGCCGCGCGTCCTGCAAGACCGGGGGAACGCGGCGCTGATTGAACAAATATTCAGTCCGTCGTGTTTCGGCGCCCCCAAGGGGTAGCCTTCCGCCGCCGAATCCGGTATCGCAATCCATTGCGGCAGCGCTTTCGCTGCCTACGGTGGCAAACCCGCAAGGGTGCCGGGGCCGCTCCCGGCGCCGGGCGGGGTCTTCATACACCGCAACCGTCATTCGAGGACGCCGCACCCGTGTGCGGCAGGGAGTAGATGATGAAGGTCTATTACGAACAGGATGCGACACTGGAGGTCCTGAAGGACAAGACCGTGGCCATCATCGGCTACGGCAGCCAGGGCCACGCGCATGCCCAGAACCTGCGCGACTCCGGGATCAACGTCGTCGTCGGGCAGCGTCCCGGCGGGGCCAACTACGAACTCGCCAAGGAACACGGCTTCGCGCCGCTACCCGTGGCCGAGGCCGCAGCCAAGGCCGACCTCATCATGATCCTACTCCCCGACCAGGTACAGGCCGCGGTCTACGAAGCGGAAATCAAGCCGAACCTGAAGCCGGGCGACGCGCTGCTGTTCGCCCACGGGTTCAACATCCACTTCGGCCAGATCGAGCCCCCGAAAGACGTCGACGTGTTCATGATCGCCCCCAAGGGGCCGGGCCATCTCGTTCGCCGCACCTACACCGAGGGGGGCGGCGTCCCCTGCCTCGTCGCCATCCACCAAGATGCGACCGGCAAGGCCATGGAGAAGGCTCTGGCGTATGCCAAGGGCGTTGGCGGTGCGCGTTCCGGCGTCATCGAAACCACCTTCAAGGAAGAAACCGAGACCGACCTGTTCGGCGAACAGGCGGTGCTGTGCGGCGGTCTTTCGTCGCTCATCAAGGCCGGTTTCGAAACCCTGGTCGAAGCGGGCTATCAGCCCGAAATCGCCTACTTCGAGTGCCTGCATGAAGTGAAGCTCATCGTCGACCTCATCTACGAGGGCGGCCTTGCCAAGATGCGCCACTCCATCAGCGACACCGCCGAATACGGCGACTACGTCACCGGCCGCCGCATCGTGAACGAGGAAACGAAGAAGGAAATGAAGAAGGTGCTCCAGGAAATCCAGGAAGGCACCTTCGCCCGCAACTTCATCCTCGAGGCCAAGGCCGGGTACCCCGGCTTCAAGGCCACCCGCCGCATCGAGGCCGACCACCAGATCGAGAAGGTGGGCGGCAAGCTGCGCGGCATGATGCCCTGGCTGCACAAGAAGTAGCCGCCAGCCTCATAGCCTTGCATGATCGACAGGGGCCGCTCCGGATGGGGCGGCCCCTTTTGCGTGCGCGCCGCCGCGTGGAAGGGCGGGGGGACCGGGTGAGCGGCGACGTGAAAAGTTGTGAGCGGGCGTTGCCCTGGCGGCGTTCAGGTAGTATTCTATCGGCAACGTCGTTTCTCCTCCCGGCGGATGCACCCGCCGGGAACACGGCGATACCCGAAACCACAGGAGAGACACCCATGAGCACCATATTCACCGTCGCCGTCATTGTTGGCAGCCTGCGCAAGGATTCGCTGAACCGCAAGATGGCCAGGGTCCTGACCGAACTGGCCCCTCCCGCGCTGCGTTTCGAATTCGTCGAAGTGGGCGGCCTGCCGCTGTACAACCAGGACCTGGACGACGAAGGCACCCCGCCCGCCGCGTGGACCGACTTCCGCAAGGCCATCAAGGGCACGGACGCCGCGCTGTTCTTCACGCCGGAATACAACCGGTCCATGCCCGCCACCATCAAGAACGCCCTGGACGTGGGGTCGCGCCCCTACGGCAGCAGCGTGTGGAACGGCAAGCCCGCGGCCGTGGTCAGCGTGTCGCCGGGCGCCATCGGCGGCTTCGGGGCCAACCATCACCTGCGCCAGTCGCTGGTGTTCCTGAACATGCCCCCGTTGCAGCAGCCGGAAGCGTACATCGGCGGCGCGGACAAGCTGTTCGGCCCCGACGGCGCGCTGACCGACGCTTCCATGCGCGAGTTCGGCGCCAAGTTCATGAACGCCTTTGCCGGGTGGATTGCCACCAACGTGAAGCGGTAGCAGGCCGAATTGTCCTTTCGCCCGTTGGCAAGGAAAACAAGCCAGCCACGAGGGAGTATACTTTTGTGGTATTCGACCGATGGGGCTGGCTTGTTTTCCTTGCCAACGGGCGAAAATCCTGCTTTGGCCCCTATGGCGTAGCCCATCGGGGGGAACACTTGATCTGCATGGATCCTTGCGCGATGGCGTGACCGGACGAAACGACGGCCCGCGTCCCTTATGGGAGCGCGGGCCGTCGTGCGTTCAACCGGGTGGGCGTTGCGGCAAGGTGGGCGGGCTGCCCGTGGCCAGCTGTGGCCAGTCGCCGCCAGTCGCGGCCCGCTCAGGCCCCTTCGGCCACCAGCCGGGCGTACAGGTCTTCGTGCTCCGGATACTTCAGGCCCGCGCCGGTGACGATGACGCTGGGGCGCAACTGGTCGGAGCGGGCGTCGGTGATGGGCACGATCTCCCAGCGTCCGTCCTCGCGGCCGACGACCAGTTCCTGCTGCTGCCGGTGGGCGAGCTTGACGGCGAGGATGACGGTTTCCTTGAAGGTCATGATGGCTCCGTGGGCGTTCCTGCATGCATGATGCGCGGAGGATGCCCGCCACGCCGTGGTGCGTCAAGCCCGATTGCCGAGAGCCGCGCCGGGCTTTCCCCCGGAAAAGAAAACGGCCCTCCGCAGGGAGGGCCGTAGAGCGTGCGCGTGGTGTGCGGGGTCTAGGAACCGCAACTGCCCGAACTGCTGCAACCGCCGCAGCTGCTGCCGCCGCCGAGCGGCTTGCCGGATTCCACGGAGAACCCCATGTAGCTGATGTCGATGCGGATGGATTCCGCCATGGACAGAAGTTCGGCGTTCACGCAGAAGGTGTAGCCGCCTTCCTCGAAGACTTTGTCGGTATCGTTAGGCTCATCCAGAGCCAGGGCCAGCCGGGGACCGCTTCAGCCGCCGGGGGCAAGGTAGACCCGGATGGGGTTCTTCTGCTTGTCCGCAAAGTAGGCATCAAGCTCTTTGCGGGCGTTTTCGGTGAGTTCGAACATGTGTCCTCCACTGTTGGATGTGCGGAGAGCAACAAGTACGTACCCATGGGGTGTTTGTCAATGTGTCGGGGGCGAGGTCATAGTGGATATCTATGCGACACGGGGGCAGGGTGGGGTCAGGGTGCGTCGGTGGCGCGCATGGCGGTAAGGGGCCGTTCGGGAACCACCTCGAATCCGGCGTTGCGCGCCCGGATGCGCACCGTCCCCACCTGCTGGGCCAGACGCTGGCTGATGCAGAAGGTGTAGCCGTCCACGACCACGACGTGGTCGCGTTCGTTGGGCTCGTCCGGGCCCAGCACGAGGTGCGGTCCCCGGCTGCCGCGCGGCGAGATGTAGATGCGGATGGGGCTGTTGGGGTTCTCGGAAAAGTATTCTTCCAGAATGTCCCGCGCGCCGTGTTCGAGGGTGATCATGTCCGTTTCCTTGCGGCCTGTGGCGACGTTCGGGCATACCCTACCTCAGAACTGGCAAAAAGGCCAACCGAATGAACGCGCAGTGACCGTGCGCGGATGCGGGCTGCGGCGATCCGGCGTCATGCCCGGCGTCATGGCGCGGCATCATGGTCGGCAGTATGGCCCGGCGCCGCCGTCCGGTTTGCCAAGCGAAAGGAAACCGGTTACCGGTGAAGATATTACGAATTCCCACCGGACGGGGGACCCGATGGAACAGACCATTCTGCTCACGGAACAGGAAGTGCGCCGCGCGCTGGAACGCCTGGCCTATCAGGTGCTGGAGCGCCACGGCGATTGCGCGGGCCTCGTGCTCGTGGGCATCCAGCGTCGTGGGGCCGACATCGCCGCGCGCCTCGGGCGCATCATCGCCGAGAGATTGGGCTGCGTGCTGCCTTCCGGCGCACTGGACATCAACCTGTACCGCGACGATTGGACCACCCTTGCCGCCAAGCCCGCCATCGGGCCGTCGGACATTCCCGTGGACCTGGAGGGCCGCGACGTGCTGCTGGTGGACGACGTGCTGTTCACCGGGCGCACCATCCGCGCCGCGCTGGAGGCGTTGCTGGACTACGGCAGGCCCCGCCGCGTGGAACTGCTGGTGCTGGTGGACCGGGGCCACCGCGAACTGCCCATCCATGCCGACTACGTGGGGCGCACCGTGAACACCGGGCGCAACGAGCAGGTGGACGTGCTGCTGCGCGAGCGCGACGGGCGGGACGAAGTGTTGCTGTCGTCGCGCTAGGACGCCGAACGTTCGTAACTCCGCGCCGCCGTCGCGTGGCGCATGAAAATCGGGGCGATGCCGGAATGCGGCGTCGCCCCGTTGTCATGTCATGCGAAAGGTTCGTGCGGGCGGGGGCCGTGTGTCCGGCCGCGCCCGCATGATTCCGGCGTGTTACTTGCCTTCCGCTTGGCCGGTGTCGCCAGGCTGTTCCGGATTGCCCGGCTTCCTGCGGCGCAGGGCGTTCTCGCGGATGCGCTGGGCCGCGCGGTAGATGCGCCGGAAGCGCTCGCGCCGGGCCGCCGTGAATTCGCCCAGGCGTCCGTGCAGCGGGAAGGCCAGCCGCCGCACCATGAACACCGCCAGCACCATGGCGATGCCGCCAAAGGCGCGCAGCAGGCGGGCGGCATCGTTCTCCGCCGTGAAGGTCCACCACAGTTCGTTGGTGTAGGGCATGCGGGCGTGCACGAACAGCCCCAGCAGCAGGGAACAGCCCACCACCAGCAGAACCGCCACCATCCAGCGCAAGGTGAACCGTTCGCGCAGCAGCGAGGTGCGGCGGAAGAAGCGCCGCCGGGTCACGCACAGCGACGCCAGCACCAGCATCAGCAGTATGGCTTCCTGCCAGTCCAGCCCCTTCAGCACGCAACTGGCGATGCCCAGCACCACCAACGCCGTCACCAGCCGCCAGGCCGAGGCAAGGCGGCGTTGCAGCCCGCGCGAAAGCAGCAGCAGGCCCACCCCCGCGACCGCGCCCAGGAAGTGGGCGGATTCCATGGCCCACAGCGGCACGCTGGCCACCAGCGCGGCGCGGCTGTCCGCCGCCAGGGGGATGGCGCTGGAGAACAGCAGGATCAGCCCGGCCGCAAAGGCCAGATAGGCCATCAGGGTATGCGACAGCGCGTCGGTCCAGCGGCCCGCCTCGTCCAGCATCCGTTCCGCCTCGTGGCGGCGCAGGTGCAGTTCGTGCCCGCCCAGCAGCACCGCGGCGAACAGCAGCGGCAGCAGGTAGTAGATGAACCGGAAGCAGATCAGCGCGGCGATGACCGTCTGCGGCGAATGGGTGTGCGACAGGCTGAGGATGACCAGCTCGAACACGCCCGCGCCGCCGGGCACGTGGCTGAGCACCACGGCCACGATGGCCATCAGGTACACGGACAGGAACTGGATGAAGTCCAGCCCGAGGTCGGCGGGCATGAGCACGTACAGGCAGCCCGCCGCCACCACCAGGTCCAGCCCGGCCACCAGGGTTTGCAGGATGGCCAGCCGGAAGGGCGGCAGCGCGAATTCCTTGCCCATGACCCGGATGGGGTGCTTCGCCACCAGCGTCAGGATGTGGTAGCCGATGGTCAGGGCCAGCAGCACCACGCCCAGCAGGCGCACGTCGCGCAGGGGGATGTCCAGCGATGGCGGCACCGGCAGGGGCTGGATGATGAACACCGCCCCGGCCACGCCCAGCGCGCCCACCCAGAAGGTGATGGCCAGCATGATCACCAGGCGCACCACGTCCACCACCGAAAAGCCCCACGCCGAATAGAACCGGTAGCGCACCGAACTGCCGCCCAGCAGCGCCCCGAAGTTGTAGCTGGTCACGCAGCCCACGAACGAGACGAGGGCGGTGCGGGTCATGGACAACGGCTTGTTGATGGCGCGCAGGGCCAGCGCGTCGTACCCCACCAGCACCAGGTAGTTGAACACCATCAGCACCATGGACGCCACGAGACTGGTCATGGGCATCTGGCGCATGCTCTCGCGGATTTCGTCGATGTGGTATTTGCTGACTTCGTTGTACAGCAGCCACACCGCCCCGCAGAAGACGGTGAATACTGCCACCTTGCCGAGGGAGCGCAGGTGCTTCTTCCACGGAGAGGGGTGTCTGGGGGCCGGGGATTCGACGTCAGTGTGCTTCATGCGGAGATGTTGCGTCGGGGATGGAGGTGTTGTCATGCGCCGCGTTGTCACACCTGTCGGCGCGGCGGAACGCAGCCTACACTGGAGACCCGGTTACGGCAAGGCGCGGAGGCATGAATTCCCTCGCCCGGCGCACCAGCGGCGCCGGGCGGGCGGCGGTGGCGGCGCGTCCGGCCGTGTGGCGCGGGCGCGTCATCATGCGGAATCCGGGGCGGGGGCAGGGTCTTGCATGCGGCACGCACGCTGCCGGGCGTACCGTGGCCGCGCAAGGCCCCGCAGCCAGGGGCATGTCGCATGGCGCACGGGGCGGACGGCAGGACAGCGGCCTGTTAGTAAGCCACGATGGACGGACGGTTTCAGTCACATGGGATGTCTCACGCGTTTCACGGTTGCGGGAAACAAGGTGCCGGTGCGCCATCCATGGCCTATGCATGAATATTTTCTCCTGTCGCATGGCTGTGTTGTGCCAAGAAGTCAGTTTTGTAGCATTTCTGCCGCTTGAACACGTTTCAGCGGTGCAGTAGAAGGACGTTCCGCCGGGAAAACCTTCCCGGCTGCATGGCGCCGCGTGTGCACGTGGCGCCCGTTCGGCGTGTCCGCAGCCGTAGTGCGGACGGGCGCGCGCCGCATCCGGCAAGGGGTTGCCCGTGGGCGTCGCGTCGGTACCTTTTCAGCCGCATCATGCCGCCGCGTCGCGCGCGGGGCGATGCAGGCCGGGGGGGCCTTTTGCGGCGCATGGGAACGGTGGCATGGCGCACCGCCCGGCAGCCGCGCGGGCCGAAGGAAGGATATGGACGCAGTGAGTCCGGGGCAGGAGATGTACCGCTGGATGGCGGACCTCTTTCCCATCTGTAGGAGCCTTACCGGCGACGGGGTTCGCGAGACGTTGCGCTACCTTGGCGGGTTGCTGCCGGGGCTGCGGATGCACGAGGTGCCCAGCGGCACGCGGTGCTTCGACTGGACCGTGCCGGACGAGTGGAACATCCGCGACGCCTGGGTGGCCGACATGCAGGGCAACCGGCTGATCGACTTCAAGGCCAGCAACCTGCACGTGGTGGGCTATTCCGAGCCGGTGGACGCCGTGGTGACCCGCGATGAACTGGACGCCCGGCTCTACTCGCTGCCCGACCAGCCGGACGCCATCCCCTACGTCACCTCGTATTACAAGCGCACCTGGGGCTTCTGCATCGCGCACAACAAGCGGGATGCGCTGGGCCCCGGCCCGTTCCGGGTGGTGATCGACTCCACCCTGGGTCCCGGCCACATGACCTGCGCCGACCTGCTCCTGCCCGGCCGCTCGGAGAAGACGGTGGTGCTGTCCACCTACGTCTGCCACCCCTCCATGGCCAACAACGAGCTTTCCGGCCCTGTGCTGCAAACCGCCGTGGCCCGCCGCCTGATGCAGCGCGACCGCGAGTTGTCGTACCTGCTGGTGTTCGTGCCGGAGACCATCGGCACGATCTGGTACCTCAGCCGGCATCTGGCCGAGATGCAGCGCAACGTGGTGGCCGGGTACGTGCTGAGTTGCACGGGCGACGACCGGGCCTGGTCGTACCTGCCCTCGCGCAAGGGCGACACCCTGGCCGACCGTGCGCTGCTGCACGTGCTGGGCGCGTATCACCCGGACTTCAAGCGCTACACCTTCCTGGACCGGGCCAGCGACGAGCGCCAGTACAACAGCCCCGGCGTCGACCTGCCCATAATCCCGTTCACGCGCAGCCTGTACCGCCACTATCCGGAGTACCACACCTCGCTGGACGACCTGTCCGTGGTTTCTCCGGCGGGGCTGGACAACTCGTTCGCCACGCTGACGCGGTGCCTGGACATCATCGAGAACAACCGCACCTACCGCGCCACCTGCCTGTGCGAGCCGCAACTGGGCAGGCGCGGCCTGTATCCCACCACATCCGTGAAGAACGGGTACTGCAACAAGGTCAACGTCATCATCGACTTTCTGGCCTACGCAGACGGCACGCTGGACCTGCTGGAGATAGCCCGCCGCATCGGCGTGCCCGCCGATCAGTGCATCCCCGTGGTGCGCGAACTGGTGGCGGCGGGCGTGCTGGCCCCAGTGGGTAAGGTAGAGTAGGTAGAGTAGGTGGGGTAAGGCGGGGTAAGGTGGAGTGAGAGCGGCGGCAGGCGCGGCCGGTCTCACTCGCCGGGCCTGACCGTGATGCCCGAGAATCGCCACGAACGAGGCCCCGGCACGACGCCGGGGCCTTTTGCATGCCATGGTGGGCGTGTGTGGCGCTAGTTCAGCGCGGCGACTCCTGCCCTGGCGACCGCCATGTCGTTTTCCACGGAACTGCCGCTGACGCCCACGGCTCCGATGACGGTGCCGTCCTTGGCGCGCAGCAGTTCGCCCCCGCCGAAGATGACCAGGTTGCCGTTGGTCACCTCTATGCCGTACAGCGGCTGGCCCGGCTGGGCCGCGTCCCCCAGTTCCTTGGTGGACATGTTGAAGAAGCGCGCCGTGCGGGCCTTGCCGATGGAAATGTCGATGCTGCCCAGGAACGCCCCCTCCATGCGCGCGAACGCCTTCAGGTTGCCCCCGGCGTCCACCACGGCGATGTTCATGAGCGTGCCCTGTTCCACGGCCTTGGCCTGCGCGGCGGCGATGACCTTCTGCGCCTGGGCCAGGGTGATGTCTCCGGGCAGCACCAGTTTTGCGGCATCGGCCGGGGCCGCCTGCGCGGGCGGCGTCGCGGCCATGCAGCAGGCGACGGCCAGCAGGACCGCCAGAATCAACCCGCCCATGTTCCGGATGTTCCTGATGTTCCGAGTTCCGTGTGTCATTGCAGCCTCCTTGTCGGTCACGGCAAGCGTGAGTGCTTGCTGCTATAGGCTTTGGTGCCGCATAGCATATTTTTCGTGACT
>JALHHV010000004.1:17847-18562 GCA_022837365.1 Desulfovibrio sp.
CGTCGAAAAAGAAATGGGGGGCATGGCGCCCCCTTCGTGTTCTGGCGGAATCAGTCCAGGTCTTCGTCGTCCACGTCCTCGCCAAAGCCGTGGTAGTCGGCCAGACGGCGCGCCTTCTTCAGGGCTTCCGCGCATTCCTTGGCGATGGCCTGAATGCCCTTGGCGGAGACGGCATCGGGCGCGGGACCGTCGCCCTGGCCCGCGCCGCCGCTGCTCATGGCGTTGGCGCGCATGGCGTCGGTGAAAATCCAGATGCGGTTGGTGAGGTAGCGGCTGTCGTCCGCCGTCCACGCCGCGCTGCCGCTCTTGCACGCGGCGGGAATGACCCCGCGCGTGCCCGGCCTGTCCGTGAAGCACTGGACGTACAGGCTGTAGTCCGCTTCCCGACGCACCTCCACGAAGGCGCACGGGGCGTGCTCGTCCTCCTTGTCCATGCCCTTGGAGGTGGTGGGAATGGCCCCTTCTTCGAGAAGGTCGTGCGGTGCGAGGTGGAAGACGTTCATGCGGACTCCGGCTGGTATTCGGGGAGAAGGAGAGCCCCGTAGCCCGGCCTACTCCCTACGGATTGACTTCAAAACGAAAGAAGGGGCCGGACTGCGTCCAACCCCTTGAAATATGGCGGAGAGGGTGGGATTCGAACCCACGTACCGGCTACTAACCGATAACTCGATTTCGAGTCGAGCGCGTTACGGCCACTTCGCTACCTCTCCGCGTG
>JALHHV010000294.1 GCA_022837365.1 Desulfovibrio sp.
CTTGGACAGAGCAGAAGGTAGTGCTTCCACGCCGCGCGGCAAGCCCTTGCGGGGCCGGAAAACGAAACCCGCCGGATGCGCGTCGTTGGCGCGCATCCGGCGGGCAGTTCAGTTCGTCTGCGCGGCTAGGCGGAGGGCAGCAGTTCCACCGGCTCGGAGAGCAGGAATTCGCCCTTCTCGATCCACGACTTCAGGATGTTGGCCACTTCCAGCGACAGCGGGTAGCTGGTCATGGGCACGGTTTCCACCTTCTTGCCCATGATCTCCACCTCGCCGCTCTTCAGGTCTTCGTAGGTCACGTGCTGGATGACGCGCGGCAGGCAGTTGGGGTAGTCGTGCCCGTAGTCCTTGACCGGCATCTGGATGTCGCTGTCGTCCACGCCGGTGAACCAGGCGATTTCCTCGTTCAGGATGGGGATGGGAATGCCCACGCCCACCGCCAGCGAGCAGCCGTAGCCCAGGAAGGACAGGCCGCGCAGGAAGCGCGGGTTCATGCCCTTCAGGTCGCCCTTCAGCATCAGGGTGCCCGCGGGGGAGAGCGGCAGGCCGCGCTCGTTGCGCTTGGGCGCGGCCACGTGCTGCGTGCCCGCCCCGATGACGTACCCCGTGCCGCCGCCCAGGAATATTCTGGTGCCGAGCCCGATGGTGCGGAACAGCGGGTCGTTGAACAGCGGCGAGATACGGCCCGCCGTGGCGAAGTTGACGTTGCGCAGGTTGGGCTTCAGCGGGCCCATGTACGTGTAGATGATGCGGCTCGTCAGGTTCACGGCCGCGTTGTAGTTCTGGTAGCAGTTGCGCGGGTTCAGCAGGTGCGCATAGGGCAGTTCGGCCAGGGTGATCTTCTTGTCCAGCGACTTGCGCGGGTAGCAGTCGGTGCCGTAGGCCTCGGCCCGCAGGTGCACGGCCTTGCCGCGCACCAGGTCTTCGATGACGTGCCCGCCGCCGTACTTGAACCGGCCGGGGTAGACCTTGTTCAGCGGGTCGTCCTCGGTGGGCTCGGTGGCGCCCAGGTAGGCGTCCACGGCCGCGAGGCCCGCATAGGCGGGGACGTCGTTCATCCAGACCTTGGCGGTCTTGAGGGTGGGCGGGTCCTGCTGGCCGATGTTGAAGAGCAGCCCGGAGGAGCACATGGGCGAGAACGTTCCGGTGGTGACGACGTCGATTTCACGGGCGGCCTTTTCCTTGCCCATTCGACGGACGGCCTCGGTCATCTCCTCGGCATTCAGAACCACGGCCTTGCCCTGGCGGATGCGCTCGTTGATTTCCGCGATCGTCTTGTTCACCTTGAAACTCGCCATCTTGCTATCCTCCGTTGGTGGCGTCGTGCGCCGTTTCAGTAAATCAGGATATCAGCATATGGAAAAGCAGTCCGGATTGCAACCCGCAAAAAGGGGGCCCTTCGCAGGCCCCCCATGAAATTAGCGGATTGATCGGGTAATCCATCAGGATGATTGTCCCAATCGTTCCAGGGCCTGCCGCGCGAGGTCGAAATCCGGGTCCATCTCCAGCGCCACGCGCAGGCAGCGTTCGGCATAGTCGCGTCCGCCCGCCCGCATGAACACCAGGCCCATGTTGAAGGCGATGGTCTTGTCGCGCCGGGGCAGTTCCGGGTTGATGGTCATGGCCTTCAGCATGTTAGCGCGCGCCTCGCGGAATTCCTTGCCCTCGGCGAAGGCCATGGACATGTTGTAGTACAGGTTTTCGTCGTCCGGCGCGATGCGCAGGGCCTTCTGGTATTCGATGGTGGCCTCTCGCCACTTGCCCTGCTTGCGCAGGGCGATGCCCAGGCGGTTGAAGGTGCCCAGGTCCCCCCGGTCCAGCATGTCGCCCTTGGCGTCCAGGGCCTTGCGCAGGAAGCGTTCGGCCCGTTCCGGGTCGCGTTCGCTGTAGATGCCGGCGA
This sequence comes from Desulfovibrio sp., assembly GCA_022837365.1. Lineage (GTDB taxonomy): Bacteria > Desulfobacterota > Desulfovibrionia > Desulfovibrionales > Desulfovibrionaceae > Cupidesulfovibrio. Next base: position 1,901 of record JALHHV010000294.1, read on the forward strand.
TGCGCTCGGAAATGTCGCCGATGTAGGCCATGGCCTCGCGCGTGGCCTGGGCCACGGCCAGTTCGAACAACTCCTCGGCCTTTTCCTGGTTGCCCATCTCCACGTGGATTTCGCCCATGTCCACCTTGCGTTCCACGTTGAGGGGCGAGAGGCGGTCCAGCTTTTCCAGGTATCCCAGTTGGGCTTCGCTGTCGCCGATCTGCTTGTTCAGGTCGGCCAGCTTCTTCAGCGGCTCCAGGTACAGGTCGGCGTTGCGGCTGGCCTCTTCGAAGCATTCGCGGGCGCGGTCCATCTTGCCCAGCGCCTGGTAGGCGTCGCCCATGACCAGCAGTCCGGCGGCGCTGTTGGGCTTCAGTTCCAGTATCTTGCGGCACACCTTCAGGGCACTGTCGTGCGAGCCCTGCTGCACCATGGCCCGCGCCGTGTCGATGAGCTGGCCCAGCTTGCCCTGCGGCTTGATGGTGAAGGCGATCTTCTCGATGAGCGTGTTCACCGAGATGGGCTTGCTGATGAAGTTGTCCGCGCCGATTTCGTGCAGCAGCACCAGGCGCTGCCGCTCCGTCTCGCCGGTAAGGATGATGATCTTCACGTCCGAGTAGGCGTTCTTGACCTGCCGGACCAGGATGCCGGTGTCGCGGCCTTCCAGCATGCGCTCCATGAACACCAGCACGTTCTTCTTGCGCAGGGAGACGTCGCGGATGGACTTGATGATGTAGTCCGTATTGGTGACCACAGAAAGGGCATCCGTGGCAATGGCGAGATGTTTGGCCACCGTGTTGCGCAGCAGGGAGATGAAGTTCTGGTCGTCGCTCACTACGAGAAAGTAGCCTTTCTTCTCGCTGATGAACTCGACGACGGTACTTTCGTACTGCTTCTGCTTGAGCTTGAGGTTGATGTTGCTCGCCATGCTTGCTCCTTGCGGCATGCCTCCCCCCGCCGAGGGCGCTGGCCTGTGAGTGTGTCTTCGCGCNNNNGCGGTCGACGCCCGTTCCTTTCGTTGCTCCCGCTATTTCCGCGCCGCGCCCTGCGCCGCCACGGCCCTGGCCTTGGCCTCGGCCACGGCCGGGTCGCCAAGGTACTGGTGGCCCAGCGGGCGCAGCCTGTGGTCCAGGGTGTAGACCAGCGGCAAGCCGGTGGGGATGTTCAGCCTGGTGACGGCCTCCTGGGTCATGCCGTCCAGGTGCATGGCCAGGGCGCGCAGGCTGTTGCCGTGCGCCGCCACCAGCACCCGCCGCCCGGCCAGCACCTGCGGCGCGATGACGTCGTGCCAGTAGGGCAGCACGCGGGCCACGGTTTCCTTCAGGCTTTCGCTGGCGGGCAGCACGTCGGGCGCGAGGTCCGCGTAGCGGGCGTCCCCGGCCGGATTGCGTGGGTCGTCCGCGTCAGGGGATGGGGGCAAGGGAGGGGGCGGGGTGTCGTAGCTGCGCCGCCATTCGAACACCTGGTCCTCGCCGAAGCGGGCGGCGGTTTCCGCCTTGTCCAGCCCCTGCAAGGCGCCGTAGTGGCGCTCGTTGAGCCGCCAGTGCTTGTGCACCGGCAGCCAGCACAGCCCCAGTTCGTGCTGCACGATGTGCAGGGTGCGGATGGCCCGGGTGAGCACCGAGGTGTGGCAGACGTCAAAGGCCAGCCCTTCGTCCGCCAGCAGGCGGGCGGCGTCGCGCGCCTCCTGCTCGCCCTCGGGCGAAAGGTCCACGTCGGTCCAGCCGGTGAAGCGGTTTTCCAGGTTCCACGCGCTTTGCCCGTGGCGCAGAAGTACCAGCGTGTGCATGTTGCCTCCCGTCTGTGCCCGGTGTGGCCGGGTATGCCCGGTCAGTCGGCCGTCTGGATGTTGTAGCCCTTCAGCTTGCGGTACAGGTGGCTGCGCTCGATGCCCACGGCCTCGGCCAGCCGGGTGACGTTGCCGCCGCACTCCGCAAGGCGCGCGGCAAGGTAGTGCGCCTCGAAGGCGGCGCGGGCCGCCTTCAGGTCCATGCCGGGGGCCAGCAGCGCGGCCATG
>JALHHV010000295.1 GCA_022837365.1 Desulfovibrio sp.
GGCCGACACGGGCCGGACCGGGGCGCGCGGCGTCTCCGGTCCTCTGGCGGCCCGCGCACCGCACGCCGCACGCAGGGGGACGGATGTTCCTGAACGAACACCAGAGCAAGAAGCTGTTCGCCGCGGCGGGGATTGCCGTCCCCGCCGGGGATTGTCTGGGGCCGGAAGACGTGGACGCCTATGCGCCGCCGTTTCCCGGCCCCTGGTACGTCAAGGCGCAGGTGCTTACCGGCGGGCGCGGCAAGGCCGGGGGCGTGCTGCGGGCCGACACGCCCGATGCCTTGCGCCACACCGCGCGGGCCATCCTGGGCATGACCATCAAGGGCCACCCGGTACCCTTCGTGCGAGTGGAACCGGCCACGGACATCCGCAAGGAGTGCTACCTTTCGTTCATGCTTTCGCGCCAGCGGCGCGAAATGCTGCTGACCACCAGCCACCGGGGCGGCATGGAGGTGGAATCCACGGCCGAGACCCGCAAGCCGCTGGTGCAGCGGGTGCCGCTGGACGCGGGCCTGCGCGAGCATCACCTGCGGGCGGCGTTCTTCGAACTGGGGGCGGACCCGGCAGGCTGGGCGGGCTTCCGCGACCTGGCGGAACGCCTGTTCCGCGCCGTGCGGGACGACGGCCTGCTGCTGGCCGAGATCAACCCGCTGGTGCTCACCGGGGAAGGGCAGTGGGTGGCCCTGGACGGCAAGGTGGAACTGGACGACAACGTGGTGGACCTGCGGCCCGACTTGCAGGGCTACCACACCCCCGAGCATCAGGGCGCGGAAGAGAACGCTGCGCGCGAGGCCGGGCTGAGCTACGTGGGCCTTTCCGGCTGGGTGGGCCTGCTGGTCAACGGGGCGGGCCTTGCCATGGCCACCATGGACCTGCTGAACTTTTCCGGCCTGCCCGCCGCCAACTTCATGGACCTTGGCGGCGCGGCCGACGGCGCGCGCATGCGCCGGGCGCTGGATTTGCTGTTCGCCAATCCCAAGGTGCGGGCGGTGTTCATCAACCTGTTCGGGGGCATCGTCTCCTGCGCCGGGGTGGCCCGCGCGCTCATGGAAGCGCTGGGCGCGGAACGCGCCGCCCAGCCCGTGGTGGTGCGCATGGCCGGGCACGAATCGGCCGAGGGGCGCGAACTGCTGCGCGCCTTCGCCCATCCGGACGTGATCATCGCGGACGAGGTGGCCGACGCGCTGGACGCCCTGCGGAAGATCGACGCCGTCGGCGGCGCGCCCGGCGCCTCCGGTACCGCCGCGTATCCGCTGGCCGACGAGGCATGGCCGCTGCCCCCCGCCGCCCGCAAGGGCTACCGCCGCTCCGGCAGGCGCGGCGTGCCGTGGCTGGGGCCGGATACCCAGGTGCTGGTGCAGGGCATCACCGGCAAGGTGGCCCAGCGCCACGTGCAGTTGATGCAGGAATACGGCACGCGCATCGTGGCCGGGGTCACGCCGTTCAAGGGCGGGCAGTCGGTGCTGGGCGTGCCGGTGTACGATTCGGTGCACGAGGCGTGCAGGCACCACCGTATCGACGCCTCCATCATCTTCGTGCCCGCGCCCTTCGCGCCCGACGCGGTGATGGAGGCGGCGGCCGAGGAAATCCCGTGGGCGGTGTGCATCACCGAGGGCATTCCGCAGCGGGCCATGCTGTCCGCACTGAAGAACGTGCCGCCGTCGCCCACCCGCGTGGTCGGCCCCAACACGCCGGGCGTCATCGTGCCGGGGGCCACCAAGATCGGCATCATGCCGGGCTACGTGTTCACGCCGGGGCCGGTGGCCATCTTCTCGCGCTCGGGCACGCTGACCTACGAGGCGGCGGCCCGCCTTTCGGCGGCGGGCATCGGCCAGTCGCTGTGCGTGGGGGTGGGGGGCGATTCGTTCATCGGCAGCGACTTCATCTCGCTGTTCGAGTGCATCCGCGACGACGACGCCACCGAGGCCGTGCTGGTGCTGGGCGAGGTGGGCGGCACGGCGGAAGAGGACCTGGCCCGCTGGGTGACCGCCACCGGCTTCGCCAAGCCGGTGCTGGGCTTCATCGCCGCGCGCACGGCCCCGCCCGGCCGCCGCATGGGCCACGCCGGGGCCATCCTTGACGAGGCCACCGGCGGGGTGGAGGGCAAGTTGCAGGCCATGCGCGACGCGGGCTTTGCCGTGTGCCCCGATCTGGCCAGCCTGCCGGAGAGGGTGGCCCGCGCGCTGGGCCGGTCATAGCAACGCGAAGAATAACCGGACGCCACAATGAACAGGGTGAACGGGGGCCTGCCGCAGACCGGCGGGCCCCTGTTTTCGTCCAAAGAGGCGATGCCCGCCGGTCAGTCCGCCAGCCTGCCCCCGCGCAGGATGATGCGCGTGTCGGCCAGGGCGTCCAGTTCGCGCGGCTCGTGCGAGACCAGCAGCATGGCAACCCCGTACGTGGCGCGGATGTCCCGCAGCACGTCCCACAGCCGTTGGCGCAGTTCCCAGTCCAGGCTGGAGAACGGCTCGTCCAGCAGGAGCAGCCGGGGCGCGCCCACGACCGCTCGCGCCAGCGCCGCCCGTTGCTGCTCGCCGCCGGATATCTGCCGGGGCAGGCGGTCCGCCAGGTGCGCGATGCCCATGCGGGCCAGCACCCCGGCCCGGCGCGCCGGGTCGTCCGGCTGCCCAGCCGCGTACTGGGCAAGGCGCAGGTTGCCGTCCACCGTCAGGTAGGGGAACAGATACAGCCGCTGGTCCAGGCGGCGGAAGGGACGCCGCCACGGGGGCAGCCCGGTGATGTCGCGCCCCGCGTATTCCACCCGCCCGCCGTGCGGCAGGGTGCCCGCGATGATGCGCAGCAGGGTGGTCTTGCCGCTGCCGGAAGGGCCGCCCACGCCCAGGCATGCGCCCTCGGGAAGATCCAG
>JALHHV010000296.1:0-1092 GCA_022837365.1 Desulfovibrio sp.
GCGTGACCACCTCGTTCGTGGAATCTGTGCCCGAAGGGGCCGACGCCGAACGCGTCATCCAGAACATGGCGCGCAAGGGCTTCGACATCATCTTCACCACCAGCTTCGGGTACATGGACCCCACGCTGAAGGTGGCGGAACAGTTCCCCAACATCACCTTCATGCACTGCTCGGGCTACAAGACCGCGCCCAACATGAGCAACTACTTCGGGCGCATGTACCAGGCCCGCTACCTGACCGGCATGGTGGCCGGCGCCATGACCAAGTCGAACATCCTCGGCTACGTGGCGGCCTTCCCCATCCCCGAGGTGATTCGCGGCATCAACGCCTACACCCTGGGCGTGCGCGCCGTGAACCCCAAGGCCGAGGTGCGCGTGGTGTGGACCAAGACCTGGTACGACCCGGCCACCGAAAAGGAAGCCGCCAAGAGCCTGCTGGACGTGGGCGCCGACGTCATCGCCCAGCACCAGGATTCCCCCGGCCCGCAGGAGGCCGCCCAGGAACGCGGCGTGTACTCCGTGGGCTACAACGCGGACATGGGCCAGTTCGCTCCCAAGTCGCACCTCACCGCCGCCGTGTGGAACTGGGCCCCCTTCTACAAGGACGTGGTGGAAAAGGTCCGCAAGGGTGAGTGGAAGTCCGGCTCGTTCTGGCCCGGCATCGATACCGGCATCGTGGGCATCGCCCCCTACGGCGACATGGTGCCGCAGGACGTGCGCGCCAAGGTGGACGCGCGCAAGGCCGAGATCGTGTCCGGCGCCTACAAGGTGTTCTCCGGCCCGGTGAAGGACCAGAGCGGCGCCGTGCGCGTGGCCGAAGGCCAGGTGCTTTCCGACCAGGACATGCTGGGCATGACCTGGTTCGTGGAAGGCGTGGTCGGTTCCACCCAGTAGCCGCGTCCAAGAACCGGAGCCCCCTGTCCATGTTCCTACCCAGAGTCGTGAAACGGCAGGAGCCCCTTCAATGGGGCTCCTTTTTCATTTTCGCGGCGGCCCTCGTCGTTTCGCTGGGGGTCAGCTGCGCGTTGCTCGCCGTGCACGGCAAGCCGCCGTTGAAGGCGCTGGCGGTCCTGTGGTCGGGCGGCTTCGGCGG
>JALHHV010000296.1:1196-4051 GCA_022837365.1 Desulfovibrio sp.
GCCCGCCGTGCTGCGCCTGCGCTTCGGCATGAACGAGATCATCTCCACGCTGATGTTCAACTACATCGGCATCCTGTTCCTGCAATTCCTGGTCTACGGCGCGTGGAAGGACCCGACCAGCTTCGGCTTTCCCATGACCCCCATCTTTCCCGAGGCCGCCATCATCGGCCCCATCTCCCCGGCCACCCTGGGCCGGGTGCACTGGGGCCTTGCGGTGTGCGCGGGCGTGGCCGTGCTGCTGGCCGTGTTCCTGAAGCGCACCCGCCTCGGCTTCGAACTGCTGGCCGGGGGCGAAAACCCCCGCGCCGCCCGCTACGCCCGCATGCCCTACAACCTGCTGGTGCTGCTGGTCATGTCGCTGTGCGGCGCGCTGGCGGGCTTTGCCGGATGCATCGAGACATCGGCCACGGTCAACCGCCTGCAACCCAGCATCATGGTGGGCTACGGCTACACCGCCATCGTGGTGGCCTGGCTGTCGCGCCTGCGCATCGGCTCCATCGCCTGTTTCGCCTTCCTGCTGGCGGGGCTGCGCGTGGGCGTGGAGCACCTGCAACTGGATTTGCAGGTGCCCGCCGCCTTCGGGGGCATCCTTGAAGGCATGATCCTGCTTTCGGTGCTGGCCGGGCAGTTCTTCGACCGCTACCGCTTCACGCTACGGGGGAGGAGCTAGCATGGCCATGGATACCGCGCTGCTGCTCTCCATCCTGGCCGCCACCGTGCAGTCGGGCACGCCCATCCTGTACGCCACCCTGGGCGAGATGTTCACCGAACGCTCCGGCGTGCTGAACCTGGGCGTGGAAGGCATGATGATCGTGGGCGCATTCACCGCCTTTCTGGCCACCCACCTCACCGGCAACCCGTGGGCCGGGGTGCTGGCCGCCGGGCTGTGCGGGGGCGGGCTGTCCTTGCTGCACGGGGTGGTCTGTCTGGTCTTTCAGGGCAACCAGGTGGTGTCGGGCCTGGCCCTGACCATCCTGGGCCTGGGGCTGGCGGACTTTCTGGGCACGCCGTACGTGGGCATCACCACCACCGGCTTCCAGTCCTTCGCCGTGCCGGTGCTGGCCGACATTCCGGTGCTGGGGCCCGTCTTTTTCCGGCATGACGCGCTGGTCTATCTTTCGTACCTGCTGCCGCCGCTGTTCTGGCTGCTCATGGCCCGCACCCGGCAGGGGCTGGCCCTGCGCGCCGCTGGCGAACACCCGGCCGCCGCATCCGCCGCCGGGCTGTCGCCGGTGCGCATCCGCTGGTGCGGCATCTTCACGGGCGGCTTTCTGGCCGGGCTGGGCGGGGCCTACCTTTCGCTGGCCTACACCCATCTGTGGACCAACAACATGACCTCCGGGCGCGGCTGGATTGCCGTGGCGCTGGTCATCTTCGCCTTCTGGCGGCCGGGCCGCGCCGTGTTCGGCGCGTACCTGTTCGGCGGGGTGATGGCCCTGCAACTGCGCTTGCAGGCCATGGGGGCCAACCTGCCCTCGTCGCTGATGCTCATGCTGCCCTACGCGCTGACGGTGCTGGTGCTGCTGGTTTCGTCGGCGCGCGGCGGCGGGCGTGCCGCGCCCGCCGCGCTGGGCGTGAACATCGAGCCCGAGGAATGATGCCATGAGCGACACGCCGCATACCCCCACCGCCGTGGCGCCGGAAATTTCATGCCGCGCCCGCGAGGCCCATGCCCACCTGCCGCCCGTGGTGCGGCTGGACGGCATCTGCAAGTCGTTCGGCAAGGTGCGCGCCAACCACCGGATCACGCTGGACATTCGCCCCGGCTGCATCAAGGCCCTGCTGGGCGAGAACGGCGCGGGCAAGTCCACGCTCATGTCCATCCTGGCGGGCAAGCTGCGCCAGGATTCGGGCTCCATCATCGTGGACGGCGCGCCCACCGTGTTCGCCTCGCCGCGCGACGCCCTGCGCGCGGGCATCGGCATGGTCTACCAGCACTTCATGCTGGTGGATTCCATGACCGTGGCCGAAAACGTGCTGCTGGGCCAGTCGCCCCACATGGTGCTGCGCCCCGCGCGCATGCGCGACGAGGTGGCCGCCCTGGCCGAGCGTTACGGCCTGGCCGTGGACCCGGCGGCCCGCGTGGGCGGCCTGTCCATGGGCGAGCGGCAGCGGGTGGAAATCCTGAAGCTGCTGTACCGCGACAGCCGGGTGCTGATCCTGGACGAGCCCACGGCCGTGCTCACCCCGCGCGAGACCGACCAGCTGTTCGAGGCCATGTGGCGCATGGCCGGGCAGGGCAAGGCGCTGGTGTTCATCAGCCACAAGTTGCAGGAAGTGCTGACCGTTGCCGACGAGATCGCCATCCTGCGCCGGGGCGAGGTGGTGGACGAGTTCAGCGAGGCCGACGTGCCCAACCAGACCGTGCTGGCCAACCGCATGGTGGGGCGCGACGTGGTGTTGCAGGTGGACGCCAAGCGGCTGGCCCCGGTGGACACCGTGCTGTCGGTGGAGCATCTTTCCGGCGCGGGCCTTTCCGACGTGTCGCTGGACGTGCGGCGCGGCGAGATCGTGGCCATCGCCGGGGTGGCGGGCAACGGGCAGAAGGAACTGGTGGAGGCCATCTGCGGCCTGGCCCGGCCCGAATCGGGCGAGGTGCGCATCCTTGGCCGCCCGTGGCGCGAATTCTTCGCCGGGCCTCCCGGCAGGCGCGGCCTGGCCTACATCCCCGAGGACCGGCAGGGCCTTGCCACCTGCCGCCAGCTGGATCTGGTGGACAACTTCCTGCTGACCACGCGCAACCTGTTCGCCAAAGGCGTGTTTCTGGACCGGGCCGAAGCCGTCAACGCGGTGAAGCGGGTGGTGTGGGAGTACAACGTGCAGCCGGGCGACATCACCGTGCCCGCGCGGGCGCT
>JALHHV010000296.1:4062-4667 GCA_022837365.1 Desulfovibrio sp.
CGCTCCACCGCCGGGGTGCTGCTGGTCACCGGCGACCTGAACGAGGCGCTGGAACTGGCCGACCGCATCGCCGTGATGTACCGGGGCCGGTTCATCGACGTGTTCGACAGGGACGACACCGCCAAGGTGGAGGCCATCGGCCTGATGATGGCCGGGGTGCGCCCCGGCGAGGCAGACGAGGCAGACGAGGCGGATGAGGCGAACGGGGCGGAAACACCGGCGTAGACCGCACAGGCTTCCATTGCATATGACGACGGCGGGCCATCCCATGGGATGGTCCGCCGTTGCGTCATGGGAAAGACGGGATGGGGACGTGCGGGTGTCCTTGGCCCTAGTTGGAGCAGCCGCACCCGCCTCCGCTGCCGCCACCGCCGCAACCCCCTGCCTTGGGGGCGGCCCCGGCGGCGCAGGCGCAGCCGGACGCGGGTGTTGCGGGACCGCTCGCGCAGGCGCAGCCGGTGGCGGCCCCGGCGCCCGCGTTACGCGGGGTGCTGGTGAACGGGCTGCCCGCGCGCAGCTTGGGCGTGGCGGCGGACATCAGCCGGTTGCCCTGGCCGCCGCAGGCGGGGCAGGCGCAGGTTTCCGCGTCGCGGGCGCACAGTTCC
>JALHHV010000297.1 GCA_022837365.1 Desulfovibrio sp.
ATGCTGCTTTCCGTGTCCCTTCTGGTCGGAATAAGCATAGGTTTGCTGTACGTCTACAGATATGCGACGAGTTCTGAATATTTTGCAGTCAAATCTATTGAAGTCTCCGGCAATTTGAGGTTAAGACAGGAGGAAATCCTGGCGTTGGCGGGCATTGCCCCCGGCTCGAACAGCCTTGCGGTGAACATCGCGGACATGGAGTCGGGCCTGCTGCGCAACCCCTGGATTACGGAAGTATCCGTAAAAAGGTTGCTTCCGGACGGATTTGCGATAAAAGTCGCTGAACGGGAGCCGAAGTTCTGGGTACAGCGCGGAGGAGAGCTTCTCTACGCCGACGAACACGGCAACATCATCGCCCCGGTGGGGGCGGGCCGGTTCACCTCGTTGCCCACGCTGGAAGTGGAGACGGGGGCAGAGGAAGCGCTGGAGCGATTACCCGAGATAACCGGCGATCTGAAGCGGGCCAGGCTGCCCGTGGACATCGCCCTGGTTTCTTGGGTGCGCCTGAGCCCCGGCAAGGGCGTGGAACTGTATCTGGAAAACAGCGACCTGCGGCTCAGCGTCGCGCTGGAAGACTGGCGCGGCAACCTCGACAGGCTGGGTAAGGTGCTCGACGACCTTGCCCGTCGGGGCGAACTGAAGCAGGTGCGCGAGGTGAAGGCGGGGGGCGTCAACGTCTGGGTACAGAAGGACGCCGCCCTCGGCGGCTGACCCGGCAGTGCGAAACCGCACGGGCAGCCCCCATGGCACCCGTTCGGCATCGCGTAAACAGGAGTAGCAGATGCCCAAGTCGGATCTGATTGTCGGCCTTGATATCGGTACCACCAAGATCTGCGCGGTCGTGGGCGAAGCCACGCCCGACGGGGTCGATATCGTCGGCATCGGCACCAGTCCCTCCACCGGCCTGCGCAAGGGCGTGGTGGTCAACATCGAGCAGACCGTCCAGTCCATCAAGAAAGCTCTCGAAGAAGCCGAGCTGATGGCCGGCTGCGAAATCCGTTCGGTCTATGCGGGTATCGCGGGCAGCCACATCAAGGGCTTCAACAGTCATGGCGTCATCGCCGTCAAGGGCGGCGAGGTGGGCCCGAAAGACGTCGAACGCGCGCTGGACGCGGCGAAAGCCGTGGCCATTCCGCTGGACCGCGAGGTCATCCACATCCTGCCGCAGGAATACATCGTGGACGACCAGCGCGGCATCGCCGACCCGCTCGGCATGGCGGGCGTGCGGCTCGAGGTCAAGGTGCACATCGTGACGGGCGCCGTGACGTCCGCCCAGAACATCGTGCGTTCCTGCCACAGGAGCGGGCTCGACGTGTCGGACATCGTGCTCGAGGCCCTGGCCTCCAGCAAGGCCGTGCTGACCGAGGAAGAGAGGGAGATTGGCGTCGCCCTCGTGGACCTTGGCGGCGGCACCACCGACATCGCCGTGTTCTCCAACGATTCCATCAAGCACACGGGCGTGCTTGCGCTGGGCGGACAGAACCTGACCAACGACATCGCGTTCGGGTTGCGCACCCCCATGGTCTCGGCCGAAAAGATCAAGGTCAAGTACGGCTGCGCCATGGCCGACCTTGTGCGCAACGACGACCTCATCGAGGTGCCGAGCGTGGGCGGGCGCGATCCGCGCCGCCTGTCGCGCCAGGTGCTTGCCGAAATCTGCGAACCCCGCATGGAGGAAATCCTGTCGCTGGTGGACCAGGAACTTGTCCGCTCCGGCTTCAAGAGCATGATCGGGGCGGGCGTGGTGCTGACCGGCGGCACGGCCCTCATCGACGGGTGCCAGGAACTTGGCGAGCAGATCTTCAACATGCCTACCCGCATCGGCTACCCCCGCAATGTGGGCGGGCTGCGCGACGTGGTGAACAGCCCGAAGTTCGCCACCGCCGTGGGGCTTCTGCGCTACGGCGCCGAAAAGGAGGGCCTCGAGCTCAAGTTCCGCATCCGCGACGGAAACGTGTTCAACCGCGTGCTGTCGCGCATGCGCAAGTGGTTCTCCGACATCTCGTAAACCGTGGGTCCAGCGGACCAGTCATTCGGACAAGGAGAGGCGTATGGAATTTCACGAGATCGATGCCGAAAGCACTGCGAAGATCAAGGTCATCGGTGTCGGCGGCGGTGGCGGCAACGCGGTCCAGAACATGATATCCTCCGCGCTGAAGGGCGTCACCTTCATCGCGGCCAACACCGATATCCAGGCCCTCAGCCGGTCTTCCGCCGAACTCAAGATCCAGCTCGGCGACAAGCTGACCAAGGGCCTCGGCGCGGGCGCCAACCCCGGCATCGGCCGCGACGCCGCCCTTGAAAGCATGGGCGCCATCAAGGACGCCATCGGCGAGGCCGACATGGTCTTCGTCACCGCGGGCATGGGCGGCGGCACCGGCACCGGCGCGGCCCCCGTCATCGCGCAGGCCGCCAAGGAAATGGGCGCGCTGACCGTGGGCGTGGTCACCAAGCCGTTCTTCTTCGAAGGCAAGAAGCGCCTGGAAGCCGCCGAACTCGGCATTTCCGAATTCCGCGAGCACGTGGACAGCCTGATCACCATCCCCAACGACCGCCTGCTGTCGCTGGCCCCCAAGAAGGCCACCTTCGTGGAAATGCTGAAGAAGGCCGACGAAGTGCTGTACTTCGCGGTGAAGGGCATTTCCGACCTGATCATGGTGCCCGGCCTCATCAACCTGGACTTCGCGGACGTGAAGGCGGTGATGGGCGAATCGGGCCTGGCCATGATGGGCGCGGGCATCGCGCGCGGCGAATCGCGCGCCCGCGAGGCCGCCATGAAGGCCATCACCAGCCCGCTGCTGGAAGACGTGTCCATCGACGGCGCGCGCGGCGTGCTCATGAACATCACCTGCGGTCCAGGAAGCGGCGCACGAGGACGCGCGTATCTTCTTCGGCACCGTGTTCGACGACGCGGCGGGCGAGGAAATGCGCATCACCGTCATTGCCACCGGCATCGACGCGGGCATCGTGGGCGTGGAAGGCGCGGGCAAGTCGGGCACGGTCACCCCGTTCCGCAAGGGCGGCTCGCTGGCCCAGCCCGCACCCCGTTCGGCCGCGCAGCCGCGCGCCGAGCACGCGCAGGCCAAGCCCGCCGCGCAGTCGGCCCAGCCGATGACCCAGCCGCGCGGCCTGGGCGGCTTCTCGGACGACGACCGCAACATTCCCGCCTACCTGCGCAAGCAGGGCCAGGTGCAGACCACGGTGAACCGCGTCAACAACCACGCTCCCGGCGAAGAGGATTTCATCTTCGACGAGGACGAGTTCGAGATTCCGTCCTTCATCCGCAAGCAGGCGGATTAGCGGGAAAAAGCTCCACGGCCCGCGCCCCTTCTCCGCGCCGCGCGGAAAGGGCGATGCGGGCCGCCCGGCCCAGCGGAACCGGCGTTGCAAACCGGGGGGGACTCTGCGGGCGAAGAAGACGCCTCTCCATCCCGGGCACGGTTTACGGGAGGGCCGCCCCCAACGGGGCGGCCTTTTCTCGTTGCGGGGGCTGGATTTTTTCACGGCAGTGGTTACGCTGTATGCCGTGCGTGACTGCCCGCAAAGGAGACAACCATGCTGACGCAACGTCTTTCCGGGGTTCGCCCCACTACCCATGCCTCACGGCCTTCATTGGTTCTCCCGTTGCTTCTGCTGGCGGCGGCCCTGCTGGCCACCGCTTGCGCCCCGCTTGTCCGGGGGCTGAGCGGCGACGCCGTGGTTTCGTCGTCGCGTCCGCCGGTGCTGGTGCGTCCGGCCGCCGGGTTCACGCTGCTGGGCAACGGGGCGGCATCGCCCCTGCTGGATACCGAACTGGGATTGCGCCACGTTGACGTGGGCTGGGCGTTCTACGCCGATGCCACGCGCGAGCGGCAGCTGGCCGTGCTGCTGAGCGAGGTGCCTAGCGGCTGGCAGTGGGAACTGGACGTTTCCAGCCCCTGGCGAGAAGTGCGGCGCGACGGGTACGCCACCGGCCCCGCCCGTTTCGCCGGAGCCACCTTCCTGATGCCCGCCTCGGCCGACCCGTTCGCGGCCATGCTGCCCGCGCCTCCGAAGCTGGCTCCCGACGAGGGCGAATGGCGCTGGCTGGTGCGGCGCTATATCCAGTTGTCCGACTTCCGCGCCGTGAAGCTGGTGGTGGAGTACCGCGAGCCCGTGCCTGCGGGCGCTGGCGAACAGTTGGCAGATGCCCTGGACGCCGGGCAGCAGCCCTCGGGACGCGCTGCGGCCCTGCTGGGCGAGTTCGAGGCGCGGTCGCGCGCGGCCTTCTCGGTGGTGGCCTATCCCGAGGGCGGCGTGACGGCGGAGAACTTCGTGTTCGACGCCAGCAAGGTGCACGTGCGCAACTTGGCCGGTATGGCCGGGCGCATGGAGCCCATCCGCAACCTGCCCAGCGAAAAGTAACCGCGGGCGGCAACCGGGGCAGGGACGGCCGCGCGCCGTATCCTGCCCCGGATATTCTCCGGCGTTCTCCGCCGCCAGCCTCGTCCGCCGCCGATTCTTTTGCCTCCGTGCGCCTCGCGCGCGCCCGGAACCGTCAGGGGAACCCCATGCCCAAGCTGATTGCCCTCGCCATTGTCCTGCTGCTGGCCGGATTCGTCTACGCGCTCATGTATCGCAACCCCGTCCGGCGGGGGCTGGCGGGCGACATGCTGGCCTCGTCGGCGCGGCCCGCGCTGCTGGTGCGTCCGGCGGCGGGGCTGGCGCCCGCCGGGGCGGGCGTGGCGGACATCGCGCCGGAAACGGCCAGCGCCACCGGTTCGGCCAGGGTGTACTACGCCCTGCACGCCGCGCCGGGCAGGGACGGCAGCGGTGAACCGGCCCGCCTGGCGGCCCTGCTGGCGGAAGCCTCCAGCGA
>JALHHV010000298.1 GCA_022837365.1 Desulfovibrio sp.
CGTTGCGGTCGCCATCCGTAAGGCTCGCAAGCTCGCCTAACGGCTGCCGCACTCCCTCATGGCAGGCTCGTTTTCCTTGCCAACGAACGAAAATCCTAATTTAGAAACAGCCCCGAGAGGAGACGACATGAACTTCCTGAAGAAGCTCTCCGTGCGGTCGCCGTGGCTGTACCGGATCAACGCGGGCTCGTGCAACGGCTGCGACGTGGAACTGGCCACCACCGCCTGCATCCCCCGCTACGACGTGGAACGGCTGGGCTGCAAGTACTGCGGCAGCCCCCGCCACGCGGACATCGTGCTGATCACCGGGCCGCTGACCGCCCGCGTGAAGGACAAGGTGCTGCGGGTATGGGACGAGATTCCCGAACCCAAGGTCACCGTGGCCGTGGGCATCTGTCCGGTGAGCGGCGGCGTGTTCCGCGACGGGTACTCCATCGAGGGGCCCATCGACCGCTACATCCCCGTGGACGTCAACGTGCCCGGCTGCCCGCCGCGCCCGCAGGCCATCATCGAAGGCGTGGTCAAGGCCCGCGACGTGTGGATGGCCCGCCTCGGATTGCAGGAGTAAGCCATGCTGGGATTCCTGAAGATACTCGCGCGCAACGTGGCCCAGGGGCCGTCCACCGACCCCTTCCCCTTTGCCGAGACGCATACCCCCCGCCGCTTTCGCGGCAAGGTGACCATGGACCCGGCCAAGTGCGTGGGCTGCGCCATCTGCCGCCACGTGTGCGCGGGCGGGGCCATCCGCATCGAGCCGCACGAGGACCGCAGCGGCTACGACTTCACGGTGTGGCACAACACCTGCGCCCTGTGCGGGCTGTGCCGCCACTACTGCCCCACCGGGGCCATCACCATGACCAACGACTGGCACAACGCCCACCTGCAGGAGCGCAAGTACGAATGGGCGGAGCACCACTACGTGCCCTACCTGCGCTGCACCGGCTGCGACGCGCACATCCGCATGCTGCCGCCGGACCTGGCCACCCGCGTGTACGCCAACCACGCCCACGACCTGGACTTTCCCGCGCTGCTGCGGATGTGCCCCAAGTGCCGCCAGGTGGCCGCGGCCACCCGCGCCGCCACGCTGGCCGCCCACGCGGGCGAGACCGCACCCCAAGCCGGACATGACGAAGCGGCCGCCCCGGCCACTGACACTCCCCCTGCCCTCAATGACGCCATTGTCGATGGAGGACGCACCGATGCTGACACGCCCCGCGCAAGCGCAGGCTAAGGCCCTGCTGGACCAGCGGCTGCCCGACGCGGCAGGCGCGGACATATCCTGGACCGAGGACGCCCACGGCAACCTCTACGGCTGGCTGGTGCTGGAAGAGGCCCCGCGCCTTGCGGAACTGGCCCCGGCCATGGCCCGCTGCCGCCTGCGCCTGTGCACCATGACCGCCTACGACCCCGAGCGCGACCCGGCCAACCCGCGCCGCGCCATCGCCTACCACTTCGACCTGGACGGCCTGACCTTCACGGTCACCGCGCCGCTGGTCATGCCTGAAGCGGGCGAGAATGGCGAAGCAACGGGCAGGCCCGAGGTGCCTTCCATCACCCCGTGGTTCCGCAACGCGGACTGGAACGAGCGTGAATTCATGGAGATGTACGACATCGCGGTCACCGGCCACCCCAACCCCAGGCGGCTGTTCCTGGACGAACGGCTGGACGCGGGCGTCATGGGCCAGATGATTCCCCTTTCCACCATGATGAACGGGGCCTCCACCCAGGACCTGTGGGAACGCATCATGTCTGCGAAGCTGCCCGAGGGCACCACCGCCGTCACCACCGTGGCGGAATCCGACGGCGAAACCGGCGGGGAGGCACGGGCATGAGCACCGCCATCCATACCCCCCACGCCCCCACCACCATGGACACCCACGTGAACACCGACCCGCGCGCGGGCTTCACCCTGCCCGTGGGGCCGCTGCACGTGGCCCTTGAAGAGCCCATGTACTTCCGCGTGAGCGTGGAAGGCGAAACCGTGAAGCGCGTGGAGATCACCGCCGGGCACGTGCACCGGGGCATGGAGGCGCTGGCCCTGCGGCGCAACCTGTTCCAGAACATCGTGCTCACCGAGCGGGTCTGTTCGCTGTGTTCCAACAGCCACCCCTTCACCTACTGCATGGCGGTGGAGAACCTCGCGGGCATCGTGGTGCCCGAGCGGGCCCGCTACCTGCGCTCCATGGCCGAAGAGATCAAGCGCATCGCCTCGCACCTGTTCAACGTGGCCATTCTCGCGCACATCATCGGCTTCAAGTCGCTGTTCATGCACGTGATGGAAGTGCGCGAGATCATGCAGGACATCAAGGAGACGGTGTACGGCAACCGCATGGACCTCGCCGCCAACTGCATCGGCGGCGTGAAGTACGATGTGGACGCCGACCTGCTCGCCTTCCTGACCCGCAACCTGGACCGTGTGCAGAAGCACGTGGAAGAGATCCACAAGCTCTACCGCAACGACCCCATGGTGCGCGGCCGCACCGTGGGCGTGGGCGTGCTGTCGCCGGAAAACGCGGCGGAATACGCCGTGGTGGGTCCCGTGGCGCGCGGCAGCGGCCTGGCCGTGGACATCCGCAAGGACGTGCCCCACGCCGCGTACCCGCGCCTGGCCTTCGACGTGATCACCGAAACCGGGTGCGACGTGCATTCGCGCGCCCTGGTGCGCCTGCGCGAGGCCATGGAATCCATCAGCCTGGTGCGCCAGTGCGCCCGCGACCTGCCCGGCGGCGACCTGGTGGCCCGGCTGCCGGAAATCCCGGCGGGCGAGGCCGTGGCCCGCAGCGAGGCCCCGCGCGGCGAACTGATCTACTTCCTGCGCACCGACGGCACCGACGTGCCCAA
>JALHHV010000299.1 GCA_022837365.1 Desulfovibrio sp.
CGCCTGCCGTACTGCCAGCCGCCCCGCGCCCGCGAAACCGCCGCCTGGCAGCGCACGCTGCGCCGCCCGCTGCTGGGGGCGCTGCCGGTGCTGCGCGGGCTGTCCCGTGGCCCCACCCGCGAAGAGGGCGCGGCATGGCTCATCGGCGGCGAGAACAAGCTGGTGACGGTCTGCCTGCGCAGCGCCGGACAGCCGGAGCCCGAGGCCATGGCCGCCCTGTGCGGCAGCCTGCATGTCATCGAGGAAGACTGACGCCACGCCTGGGCTCGGTCCCGCAATGCCCGTATCCGTGCCGCCTAGTACACCTTGCGCCTGGAAAACCCCGTCCCCAACACGTTGAAGGTGTTCTCCACGATCATGAACGCGTTGGGGTCGTGCCGGAACACCGTTTCCTCCAATCGCTTCAACTGGTGGTTGTGCACCACGGTCATCAGCACCTGCTTTTCCCGCCCCGTGAACGCCCCCTTGCCCTGCAGGAAGGTTGCGCCGCGATGCAGGTGCTGCAATATTTCCGCAGCGATGCATTCCGAGCACTCGGAAATGATGAACACCATCTTGCGCTGGTTGAACAGCGAGTGCACGTAGTCCATGACTTGCGAATAGGTGTATACCAGGATGACGGAATAGAGCACCATGTCCACGTCCAGCGTGGCCAGGCCCACCATGAACAACACGAAGTTGTAGAGAAAACTCACCTGCCCCACGCGCATGCCCCAGCGCTGGTGCAGCATGATGGCGATGATGGTCATGCCGCCCTCGCTGCCCAGCGAACGCAGCACGATGCCGAGGCCCGCCCCGCACACCGTGCCCGCCGCCACGGCAGCCAGCAGCGGGTTGGCGATATGCGCCTGCCAGGTGATGAACTGCGCGGCGATGGTGGTCACCGCCGTGCCGTACAGGCTGTACAGGAAGAAGCGGCGGCTGACGAACAGCCAGCCCAGCACGAAGATGGGCAGGTTGAGCAGCACGTACCACAGGGCCGGCGACAGCGCGCCCGTGGCGTAGTAAATGTAGATGCCCGTGCCGAAGATGCCGCCGGAAATGAACCCGTGCGGCACGGCGATGGACTTCATGCCCAGCGAGAACAGCGTGCCGCCGATGGTCAGCAGCGCAAGGTTCCACCACACGGTCATGCTGATGCTGCGCAATTCCCTTTCGAACATGCTGCTTCCCCTGATGTTGCCCGCACACCGGCATGGCGTGGCGGCGCCCGCTCCGCCCAGCTTCGCCCGGTTCCGCCCCATTCCGCCCGGTTCCCCCGGCCGGGCGCCCGCCGGGTGGTTGTGCTCCTGCCGGAAACAGGTATAGAATGGTTCCAACAGGATACCCTAGAACATCAACGCACGCCATCCGCGACCAAGGAGGTTTCACCATATGCTCATCCGCGAATGGATGACCAAGGATGTCATCACCGTCACGCCTGACACGTCCATGATGAAGGCGTCCAAGATCCTCAAGGAGAACCGCATCCGCCGCCTGCCCGTGGTGGACGCCGAAGGCCGCCTGATCGGCATCGTCTCCGACCGGGACATCAAGGAAGCCTCCCCCTCCAAGGCCACCACGCTCGACATGCACGAGCTGTACTATCTGCTTTCCGAAATCAAGGTCAAAGACATCATGACGCGCGACCCGTTCACGGTGCGCGCCGACGACACGGTGGAAACCGTGGCCCTGAACATGATCGAGAAGCGCATCGGCGGCCTGCCCGTCATCGACGACGGCGGAAAGCTGGTGGGCATCATTTCCGACAGCGACGTGTTCAAGGTGCTCATCACCATCACCGGCGTGCGCCACGGCGGCGTGCAGTTCGCCTTCGAACTGGAGAACACCCCCGGCACGCTGAAGCCCATCGTGGACACCCTGCGCGAACACAGCGCGCGCATCATCTCCATCCTCACTTCCATGGACGATGCCGGCGGACCCACCCGCCGCGTGTACATCCGCATCCTGCCCATGGACCGCGCCGAGGAAAACCGCATCATCGAAGCGGTGAAGAATCGCTTCCCGCTCATGTACTGGGCGCGCGACAACGTGCATCCCGCCTAGACAGCGCGGAGAGGACGGAATCCCACCCGGCGATGGCGCGCCCCCAGCAGAATACGGGCAGGATACGAACCGCGCAGGACAGCACACGGCCCGCACACGGAAAGGTGCGGGCCGTTTTGCGTGGGGCGCAGCCGCGCCCCTGGGCCCCGCTTTCCGGGTCTGGAAACAGAAAAGCCCCGGCCATCTCCGGCTGGGGCTCTGGCGATATGAACCGTTGGCGTATCTTGACATCGCCCGAATTTGTTGTAACATTTTTATAATGACAACGGCGGCGCCATGAAATTTGAATGGGATCCCGTCAAGGCCGAAAAGAACGCGCGCAAGCACGGCGTCGATTTTGAAGTTGCAGCCCGCGTCTTTCTCGATCCCATGCGACTCGAGGTGTTTGACGCAGACCACGTCGAGGATGAAGACCGTTGGAGAATAATCGGCATGGTAGACCCGGTTGTTCTGGTCGTCATTTATACCGAACGCGGGCCAGCGGGCGAAAGTATCCGTATCATATCCGCGAGGAAGGCCAATGAGCAAGAACGCAAAGCATACCACTCGATTCGAGCTTGATCAGCATAATCCCCCCCCTTTGACCGCCAAGCAGCAAGAAATGCTGGCGGCATTGGCCCGCATGCCCGATGAAGAGATTGACTATTCGGACATCCCGGCCCAGGACTGCATGTACCGCCCGGACAAGAAGATGACCACCGTTCGCATCGATGCGGATGTACTGGCGTGGCTGAAAAGCGGCGGCAAGGGATACCAGACGAAAATCAACGCCATTTT
>JALHHV010000300.1 GCA_022837365.1 Desulfovibrio sp.
CGGAATATTCCGCTGATCTTTGAGCGCAGCCTGTTGGTGCTGAATACCCATCGCGAGTAGAGTACGTAGTTCGTCACGGTGGATGGGGCGATCGCGATCGTCTGCGCCATCAACGGGGGGAACGTGGGGAACACGTGCGTGATGCCCCAGAACGTGGCCCAGTGAACGCCCAACCCGGCCAGCGAGGCAAGGTTGAAACGCAGCAGCTTTCCAAAGGGGCTGCGGCCCGACTCGGTCTTGCTGAAGGTCAGGCGGTTGTTCAGCAGGAAGTTCCACAGGATGGCGATTTCCACCGCCAGCGGAGAGGCAAGCAGCGGCGGGACACCCCCGGCAAGCAAGGCGGTGAACCCCGCAAGATTGACGGCGACACCTGTTGCCCCGACAAAGCAAAAGAAGAGGAACGTCCGCATCGACCGCAGCCGGATGGCCCATACGCGCAGCAGGAACTCCGCAATGTCGGCAAGGCCGAGCTTGGTCGTGCCCCTGGTTCTGTCAGTGAATTTTACCGGTATCTCGGTGATGCGGGCACTCTGGACGAGCATCTCGTGCAGCAGGGCGATCTGGAAGACGTACCCGCGCGCGTTGAGGCTGGGCAGGTCTATCCGGCGCAGCATGGAGGCGCGGATGGCCCTGAAGCCGGCAGTGCAGTCCGCGACCTGGTGCATGCCCGCGATTAGCCGGGCGGCGATGTTGCCGAATTTCGAATTGAGCTTGCGGTGCAGCCCCCAATCGTCGGGAATGCTGCCACCCTTTACATACCTGCTGCCGATGACCATGTCCGCCCCGGCATCCAGCGCCGCGATCATGCGCGGTACGTCTGCGGGGTCATGCGAGAAGTCGGCGTCCATCTCCATCACGGCGTCCGCCCCCAGCACATCGACGGCATACGTCATGCCGCGGATGTATGCGGCGCCAAGACCTTCTTTCCTGCCGGTCAGCAGGTGCAGCCAAGGGGTGTTGCATTGGCGGGTGCGAACGATGTCCGCCGTGCCGTCCGGTGAGTTGTCGTCCACCACGAGCACGAGCATTTCATGCGGAATATGGTGAAACTGACCATGCAACGCGTCCAGCAACAGGGAGATGTTGTCGGCTTCGTTGTAAGTGGGAATGACGATGGCAATACGCATGGAAAGGAAACCATCGGGCGTTGAAGGGTAGGCGAAAGAGCCGTGCGGAACCTATCAAGTTTCGAATATGAACGCCACCGTGGCAATCCCGGCCTCCCTCATCCGCCCCGCCGCCTTGCGTCTGTCACCCGGAACGGCTAGATTCGCCACTTTGCGGCCGTGCACGGGACGGACATGGCGTTCGCCACCGCCCGCCACGGCCGCGCCCCCGAAACCTTTTTGGGGCCTTGCCCCGCAACCCCTTTGGGGATTCCCCCGCGCGAGGACATCGCACATGGCTCAGGCTTCCGACGCCGCACAAGGTTTCCGCCCCGATTTTGCTCCCGACTTCGAGAAGATGAACGGTCTCGTGCCCGCCATCGCCCAGTGCGCCGCCACCGGCGAAGTGCTGATGATGGCCTGGATGAACGAAGCGGCATGGGACGCCACCCTCGCCACCGGCGAGGCGCATTACTTCAGCCGCAGCCGTGGCCGGCTGTGGCACAAGGGCGGCACGTCGGGCCATACCCAGCATATCAAGGCCGTGCGCCTGGACTGCGACAGCGACACCGTGCTGCTGCTCGTGGAACAGAAGGGCGGCGCGGCCTGCCATGAAGGGTACCGCAGCTGTTTCTACCGCGAACTGAAGGACGGCGAACCCGTCATCTGCTCGCCCCGCGTGTTCGACCCCAAGGAGGTCTACAGATAATGTCCGGCAACAACATGCTGAAGATCGGCATTCCCAAGGGCTCGCTGGAAGAAGCCACCGTGAACCTGTTCGCCCGCTCCGGGTGGAAGATCCGCAAGCATCACCGCAACTACTTTCCGGAAATCAACGACCCGGAACTGACCGCGCGCCTCTGCCGGGTGCAGGAAATCCCCCGCTACCTCGAGGACGGCGTGCTCGACGTGGGGCTGACCGGCAAGGACTGGCTGCTGGAAACCGGGGCCGACGTGGTCACCGTGTCCGACCTGGTCTATTCCAAGGTCAGCAACCGCCCGGCCCGCTGGGTGCTGGCCGTGGCCGGCGATTCGCCCTACGTCCGGCCAGAGGACCTCGCCGGGTGCACCGTCGCCACCGAACTGCTGGGCGTCACCCGCCGCTACTTCGAGGATGCGGGCATCCCCGTCAAGGTGCAGTATTCCTGGGGAGCCACCGAGGCCAAGGTGGTCGAGGGCCTGGCCGACGCCATCGTCGAGGTCACCGAAACCGGCACCACCATCAAGGCCCACGGCCTGCGCATCATCGCCGAAGTGCTGCTGACCAACACCGTGCTCATCGCGGGCAAGGCCGCTTGGGCCGACCCGTGGAAGCGCGCCAAGATCGAGCAGATCGACCTCTTGCTGCAAGGTGCCCTGCGCGCCGATTCGCTGGTGGGCCTGAAGATGAACGTGCCCGCGGGCAACCTGGACGCCGTGCTCGACCAGTTGCCCAGCCTCAATTCGCCCACCGTGGCCGGACTGCGCGACAGCACCTGGTTCGCCGTGGAAATCGTGGTGGACAACGGCGTGGTGCGCGACCTCATCCCCCGCCTGCGCACCGCCGGTGCCGAAGGCATCATCGAGTACTCGCTGAACAAGGTTATCTAGGGCGGATCAGTAAAAGCAATTTCGGGGGAAGGGACCCTTTGCGGCAGCCGTTAGGTGAGCGCTTGCGCGAACCTTACGGATGGCGACCGCAGAGCGTAAAAGGGTCTCCTTCCCCCGGACCCCC
>JALHHV010000301.1:0-2812 GCA_022837365.1 Desulfovibrio sp.
TGACCGGCGGCATGGCCCGCAGCGTCCGGCTGACGGAACGGCTGCGCCGGCGGCTGGAATGGCTGGCCCCGGTGGTGGTGCTGCCCGAGGTGGAAGAGATGCACGCCCTGGCGTCGGGCGTGTTGCGGGTGTTGCGCGGCCAGGAGACGCCCGGCGACTACGCCTGACCTGACGGGGCGCGATGCATTCCGGCCCGGACTCCGGGAGCGGCGTTTCGGCATGCCGTTTCGACCCCGCGCGAATTCCGGTGCTTGACGCCGCGTGCGGGAACGTGTCTATGGTGTGCAGCGCAACGCGCGTTCCGCACCTTTCGCTTCCCTTGCGGCGGACGCATCCAGAAAAGAGGCACGCATGGCATCCTCCAAGGACCTGATACTGGAAAACGCACGCGCCCTGTTCGCCGCCAACGGCTTCAAGGGCACCACCATCGCGCAGATCGCCAAGACGTCCAACGTGACGGACGCGGCCATCTACCGGCACTACCGTTCCAAGCAGGAAGTGTTCGACGTCATCGTCGAAACCTATCTGGAAGAGTACCGGAAGCTGATGGCGGCCATCAAGGAACGGCAGAAGAGCGGCTATTGCCTGCTGGAAACGCTGATCCTCGACCATTGCGGGTTCATCGACATGCGCCTGACCGACACGCGGGTGCTGCTGAACACCTACACCACCATCCCCAGCGCCCGCGCGGTGATGGACGCGCTGTCCACCAGCCTGTTCCAGACCGTGGAAGCCTGCCTGATCCGGGGCATCCGCGACGGCACGGTGCGCGACGACATCGACGTGCCGGAAACGGCGCGCATCATCGGCATCCTGCTGCTGGGCCTGAACCGCCGCCGCATCTTCTGGCCGGAAACGCCGGACCTTGCGCGCGGGGTGGTGGCCTTCTGCCAGCGCAGCATCAAGAGCTGACCGGATAGCTTGCGGCGGGGCGGGGGCTTGCGGCCTTTCGCGCCGCGCATGCCGCGCCCGGTGTCCTTATCGGTTTCCGCCTTCGGCAATGAAACGGCCCGTCCAGATGGACGGGCCGTTGTCATTTTGCGGGGCGCGGCGGGTGTGGCCGCTATCGTCCGTCATCCAGCCGCATGTCGGCCGGGGCCGTGGCCCGCACCGTGTGGCGGATGGTGGCGGTGGCGCGCGGCGCAACGTCCAGGTTCCACACCAGGCGGTGGTTTTCGGCGGCGGGCTTGGGGTCGGACTCCACGGTCAGGGAAATGGCCGTGTCGCGCGGCTGCGGCTCCGGGTCTTCCACGCGCACGGACACCGCCGTGGCGCGCCGGTTGGCCACCTCGATGGTCCAGGCCCACACGCGGGTCTGCTGCTTGCTCACCAGCCCTTCGCGGCCGCTCTTGCGTTCGTCCAGGCGCATGACGGCGGACACCATGGGATCGCTGCCGAAGAAGATGTCGGCCTTGTTCTCGGACAGGCCGAAGGGCGCGCTGCCCACACTGGCTCCGTCGGCCACGTACAGCGCCTCGCCCGTGGGATAGTGGCGCGGCTCGGGCAGGGTGACGGAGGCGGTGAGGAAGGCGCGCGGGTCCGCCGCCGGGCGCACGGTGTGCCGGAAGGCGGCGGGCCACTCCTCGTTGCGGAGGGCCACGCGGGTGGAGCCGCCAGCGGGCAGGGTGCGCGGGCCCAGGTCCCACACCTCGTAGGTGGCCTTTTCGTCCACCACGGGCGCGGCGTCGGCGCGCAGGGCCATGGCCTCGGCGGCCACGGGCGCGGGGGCCGCCTTCATGGCCATGGGCATGGGCGTCACGCCCAGAACGGGCCGCAACTGCCAGTCGCGCAGGGGCGGCGGTTGCAGGGCCGCGCCCGGCTCCACCGTGGCCACGGACAGGCGCGCGCCGGTCCAGTCCACGGAGCCGCCCTGGCGGATTTCCGCCTCGAAGGTGAAGCCCACCGTGCCCTTGTCCGGGAACGCCTCCAGCCGGTAGGCGGGGTGCCAGCCCGCGTCGCGCAGGGTGTAGGCGTAGCTCACGGCAAGCGCGCCGCGCGCCGGGGCCGTCAGCAGCACCGTGGCCACCGGGGCCGTGCGCGATGCGCCGCCCGCGTCGTTCAGTTCCTGCTCCAGCCGGTCGATGCGCGCCGCCAGCGCGGCTTCTCTGTCGCGCAGGTCGGGCAGGGTGGCGTTCAGTTCCGCCAGCCGCCTGGCCATCTGGGCGTCCAGCCGTTCCAGGTCGGCGGTGGGGGCGTTGGTCACCGGCGGCTTGGACCACAGGGCCATGCGCGCCTCGGTGGCGGCGATGGACCCGGTGACGGACGCGGCCTCGCGGCGCAGCCCGGCCAGTTCCGCGCGCAGGCGGGCCACGCGCGGGGCGTCCCCGGCATCAACCTCACGGACGCTTACCGACGCCACCGCGTTGCCGGGGACGGTCACGGACAGGGTGGACGGGTCCGCCCCGGCGGGCAGGGCCAGCCGGAACGCCTGCCCGCCGCCGGGGGCGGGCTCCACGGCCACGCGCTCTTCCACCATGACCCGCGCGGAGCGGGGGTAGAGCACCACGGACGTGGGCGTTGCGGGCAGCGGGTCGGCGGCCTGGGTGACCGATGCGGGCGGCGGGGATGCGGCTGCCGGCCGGGCTGCGGAGGAATCCGGCGGCTGGGCCTGCTGGGCGGCCTGCGCGGGAAACGCGGCCAGCACGAGCACGGCGGCCAGGGCCGTCACGCGGACGGGGCGGAAGGAAAGCAGGGACAAGGTCGGTCGGCGCGTTGCGCCTCCGGTGGAGAAAATGCTCATGCCGACCCCATAGCACGTTTCGCGCGGCGGGGCGAGGGGGGCGCGCAACTTGCGGCGCTGGAGGGCGGCGCG
>JALHHV010000301.1:2912-4771 GCA_022837365.1 Desulfovibrio sp.
CGCAGCCGGGGGGCACCTCGGCCTCGGCCAGCGACTGGTTGCGGTTGCCGTGCACGGCGGGGTGCATCAGTTCGCGGATGATGGACCCGTCGCGGGTGACGTAGGGCGCGGCCCCGGCGCGGGTGGTCAGCGTGGCGGCGGCGCCGCCATTGGTTGCGGGTCTGGCCATGGTCGTTCCCTTGGGTGCGCCGTGCCCGTGCCGTGCCTGTCCGCCCGTGCGTCCGATGCCTCCGGCACGCTCGCGGCGGCCTTGCGCGGCGTGCGGTCCTTCCGGTTCAGTACAGCTGCTTCAGCAGGTCTTCCGCGCTCTTGGTGTCGTCGTCTCCACGGTGCACCGGGTCGCCCGCCGTGGAGGTGGGCTGGGTGCCCAACTGGAACGGCAGCAGGTAGCTGGTCTCGGAGCCGGGTCCGGCGATCTGGCCGGTCTTGCCGTCCACGCGCACCATGACGATGCCGGGGGGCATGGGGAAGTCGTCCGGCGGATACGAGGGTTCCACTACCTTGCGGTAGTCCACGAAGATGGGCAGCGCGGCGCGCCCGCCGGTCTCGAACTTGCCCATGGGCGCCACCTGGTCGAAGCCCACGTACACGGCGGTGACCAGGTGCGGGGTGTAGCCGATGAACCAGGCGTCGCGCTCGTCGTTGGTGGTGCCGGTCTTGCCCGCCAGGGGCCTGCCCAGCGCCTTGGCGCGGGTGGCCGTGCCGTCCTGCACCACTTCCTTCATCAGGGTCGCCATGATGAAGGCGTTCTGCGGGCTGAGCACCTCGCGCACGTCGGGTTTCGACTCGAACAGCGTCTCGCCCCAGGCGTCCTGTATCGAATGGATGAACCTGCGCTTGGCCACGCGCCCTTCGGCGGCGAAGGCGGTGTAGGCTTCCGCCATGTTGATGGGCGAAACGGCCACCGCCCCGAGGCTGACGGAGAGTTCGTTGGGGAACGGCCCTTCCAGCCCCAGCGCCGTGGCCCGCTCGATGACGGCGGGAATGCCGATCTTCTGGGCCACGCGGATGGTGCACAGGTTGCGCGACTTGGCCAGCGCCGTGCGCAGCAGGGTGGGGCCGTAGAACACGCCCTCGAAGTTTTCCGGCCGCCAGATCTTGTCGGTGTACTCGTTCAGGTACACGAAGGGCGCGTCCAGCACCACCGACCCGGCGGTGAAGCCGTGGTCCATGGCGGCGGAGTACACGATGGGCTTGAACGACGAGCCGGGCTGCCGCCTGGCCTGGACGGCCCGGTTGAACTGGCTGTCGCTGAAGCTGTAGCCGCCCACCAGGGCCAGCACGTCGCCGGAGTCGGGCTCTATGGACACCACCGCGCCCTGCACGTCGGGGTACTGTTCCAGCGAAAGCTGGATCACCCCGGCCTGCGAGACCAGCGAAGGGTTGTAGCTGGCGGCCTTGCCGTCGGCCCCCAGGGCGGAGACCCACACCACGTCGCCCACCTCCAGCACCTTCCGGGCGTCCTTGACGGCGGCCACGTGCTCGGGGGCGTAGCGGACGTCCGGGGTGCGGCACCAGGCCATGGTCTTCACGTCGATGAAGCCCCGGTACGCGCCCAGGCGCACTTCCGCGCCCTGCGGCACCACCTTGGTCACCAGCGCCCGCGCCCATGCGCCGTCGGCCAGCGCGGCGGGGGTGAAGTTCTCGTGCTTCAGGAAGGCGTCGTACTCGGCGGGCTTCAGCCGTTGCAGCGGCCCGCGCCAGCCGTGCCGGTGCGAGGCGTCGTCCAGCCCGGTGCGCAGGGCCTTTTCCGCCGCGGCCTGGTGCACCGGCTCCATGCTGGTGCGCACGTGCAGGCCCAGTTCGTAGATGGCGTCCTCGCCGTAGCGGTCCACCTTCAGGCCCAGGCGCTTGACGTT
>JALHHV010000005.1 GCA_022837365.1 Desulfovibrio sp.
CGGGGGGAGTGACGACGACACAGGGTTGCGCCGGGACGGACCATACCCTGGATGTGGAGCGGGTGAACACTTCCGGCGAACCGTTGCGGCTGAGGTAGGCGCGGGTGCTCTGGCCAAGCCCCAGGTCCCTGGCGGCCTCGTGCAGGTCTTGCGGCTTCACGCGTCGCCCCGCGCGCCCGGCTGCGTGGGAAAGCGCCCTGTCGCAAAGGTTGTTCACGACACGGGGCGTCCCATGCGCGGCTTCTGCCGTCATTTCCAGGGCCTGCGAGGTGAAAAGGTCCGGCGGGCCCCCGGCGGCCGTGATCCGGTGCGTCACGTACCCGGCCACCTGCTCGGGGGTCATGGGCGCAAGTTTCAGCCAGGCGGCCACCCGCTGCGCAAGCGCGACCCTGTCGGGAGCTTCCAGCAAGCCGGGCAGTTCTTCCTGCCCGACGAGAAATATCTGCAACAGCTTGCCCGTTGCGTCTTCAAGGTTGCACAGGATGCGCACGCCTTCGAGAAAATCCGGCGTGGCGAGGTGCGCCTCGTCGATGAGCAGCAGCGCCTTGCGTCCCTTGGCCCGCAGGTCGGCGCAACGTTCGCGCACGGCGTGCAGCAGCGCGGCGGAACCGGCCCCGGAGAAAAGCGCCGCCCCGGTTTCCCGGGCCACGTAAGCGAACAGTTCCATGCTTTCCGCCGGAGGCATGAGCAGCCAGGCGCGCACGTCCTGCGGGCCAAGGTCGGAAACGAGCATGTGCGTGAGCGTGGTCTTGCCTGCGCCGATGGGCCCGGAAATGACCATCAGCCCCCTGCCCAGGGCGACCGATTCGCGCATGAAGGCCAGTGTTCGTGCGTACTGGCCGGATTCGAAGAAAAAATCGGCGTTGGGCACGTTTTCGAACGGGCGGCGATCAAGACCGAAGTGAGCCAGATACATACGCGACCTCGCCTCGTCATTGCGCAAGCATGATGTCCACGCGGCGGTTCAGCGCCCGCTGGCGCTCCCCGTCATTGGGGGCTATGGGGCGGCTTTCCCCCAGCCCCGAGACCAGGATGCGGTCCGTCGGCACGCCCATGTCCGCCAGCCGCGCCGCCACGATGCGCGCCCGGTAGACGGACAACTCCTGGTTGTTCCGGAAATTGGTCTGGCCCCTCGGGTCGATGGTGCGGCTGTCGGTGTGGCCCTGCACCAGCACCTGACCGTGGGACCGCCGGATGGCGGGCAGGCTGGCCTCGATCAGCGGAAAACAGGCGGGGTCGAGCCCTTCTTCCTCGGTCAGCGAGATGCATTCGCCGCCGATACGGACAAGAAGCAGCGGTTCGGGGGCCGTGCTCGCGGAAAGGGACGCCGGAGCGTCGGAAGCGCGCGGCCCGTCCGGCATGGCGGGGGCGGCGAGCGCCGCTGCCTCCGCCGGTGGATCGGCGGCGGGCCGGTTGCCGCCGGAATCCGGCGCGGCTTCCGCCATCGGGGCGGCGGATGCGCCCCCGGCGCGAGAGGGGGAGGCATCTCCGGGCGGAGCGGGGAGAACGGCAGGCCGGGCGTCCGTTGCGGGTGGGGCCGGTCTGGCCTCGATCCGGGCGGGCGGCGAATCGGCCGGTTGCACGTGCGCGGCCAGAAAGACCGCCACGGCGCACGTTGCCATCAAGATGGCGGCTCCGTGCAGGAATCCGGATGTGAGTCCGCTTCTGGTCATGGGCAGGGCTCCTGCCGGTTTGCGGTGACGCCCGCCTGCGCCAAGGCAGGGACGGGGTCATGCGCATGGCCGTTGTTGCCGGACATTCTGCGTGAAAGATATCCGGCATGCAATGAGTATCGGCTTGAGCCCGCCAGTTCTCTTGACGCCGGTGCGGCAGGCTGTGGTATTTTATCCGGCACGAGGCAATATCCTCTCTCATCCTTGCAATGCGGGGTGCCGCCATGTCTTCCCGCCTGTCTGTATTGGCCCTGACGGTCCGGCCCGAGGAGGCTCCCGATACAAGATACAGGATTCTCCAGTATGTCGAGCCCTTGCGGGCAGAAGGCATCGACGTCCTTCACCGCAGCCTGCTCTCCCCCCGGACATGGCGGGCTCAGGTGGACGGCGGCGACGCCGTCCGTCTGGCGGCCGGGTTCGCTGCGGGCTACGCGCGGCGGCTGCGGGATATCCTGGCGCTTGCCCGCTCGTGCGATGTGGTGTGGATAGGGCGCGAACTCTGCCCGCTTGGCCCGCCGCTGCTGGAACGCCTGCTGTTTTCCGTAAATCCCCGCGTGGTGCTGGATATCGACGATGCCGTCTTTCTGCATGACGGGACATGCAAGGGCATCCTGCACCATCGGGGACGCGATTTCGGAAAGTTTTTCCGGCTTGCGCCCCGCTATTCCGCCGTGGTGTGCGGGAACCGATTCCTGTCCGGCCACTTTTCCGCGTACACCCCGAACGTCTTCGTCATCCCCACCGTGGTGCCCATGTCCCGTTTCGGGCCGCTGGCCCCGCAACCCGCACCGCGCCCCAGGATAGGCTGGATAGGCACGCCCTACAGCGGAGCGCATCTGGAGTTGCTTGCCGAAGCCATGCCCGTGCTTGCGCGCCGCCATGATTTCGAGTTGCGCGTCATCGGCCTTGGCCGCCCGCTGGCATGGCCGGGGGTGCGCGTCGTGGATGTGGCGTGGTCGTTGCGGGAGGAACTGGATTTCTTCCGCACCTTCGACATCGGCGTCATGCCGCTGCGTGATTCCCCCTTCTCCAGGGGCAAATGCGCCTTCAAGCTCATCCAGTACATGGCCGCGGGGCTGCCGGTGGTGGCATCGCCGGTGGGCGCGAACCTGGACGTGGTCATCGATGGAAAGAACGGGTTCTTCGCCGACTCGGCCAGGGAATGGACCGACCACCTGGACCGCCTGCTGTCCAACGCGGAACTGCGGCGAAGCATGGGAGAAAACGCCCGGGAGACCGTGCGCGCGGCCTTCAGCCTGGAAGCGCATGTTCCCGGTTACGCCGAAATACTTCGGAGAGCACACCGTCATGCCTGACCTCGCCCGCCTGTTCCGTGTCCTGTGCTTCGTCCTGCTGCTGCCTGCCTGCGCGCACGCGGCGCAGGAACAGGCCCCGCCATTCCATTTCGGCGTCAACGGCGACAACTGGAAGGGCGAGATACGCCGCCCCGGCTACGCCGCCGCGCTGAAGGCGCTGGGTGTCGACTTCGTGGTCTGGCACGTTTCGCCGGAAGAAATGGAACAACCCGGACGGCTGGACGAACTGGTGCGCTTCTTCCGGTCCAACGGGCTGCGCTACCTGTTCAACACCGAGCTGGTGAACTATGTGCCCGGCGTTCCCTTCTTCCGGAACCCGGACGGCACCTACCGCTGGGACATCAAGCCCGCGATCATGGAAAGGCTGCGCGACGACCCGCTGTTCATGGGGCAGGTCTACGACGAGCCGATGCTGATGCAGTCCTTGAACGGCGCAACGGTCAACGGCCGCACCGTGCCGCCATACTTCGTCGATTCACGCGGAATGTCGCCGCTTGCCGCCTACGAGGCCGTTGTCGGCAAAATCCGCGAACTGTCTGCCTACCAAGCCGGATACGGCAAGCTGGCGGTGTTCGAAATGGTGTTTCCGGACTACGCCCACGCGGCAGCCCGGGGAGGGGCCATCCTTGCCCCGAAGTTCCTGAAGGAGACCAGCAACGACCTGATGTACTTCGTTTACGCAGGGGCGGCCCGGCAATACCGCCAGGAATTGCTGTTCGCCTGCGTGGACCTGTGGTTTCTCGACAAGTTTCCCGAAAACGGAACATGGAGTCCGGGCCACCATACCCCTCGGGAACTGCGCGAAGCGCTGGAGTACGCCTACAGGATGGGCGTCGATTACGCATATGTGGAACACGTGAAGGCGCTGGCGAACACGGAAACCGGCGAACTTACGGAGTACGGCCGGGCCGTGCGCGACTTCAACGCCGGAAAGGCCGGGCTGGCGCGCGTATCGTGGCGGGACTGGACGCCGGAGTTGGTGGTCCGCCGTTTTCCCGACGGCTACTGGGGGCAGGAGTACTCCACGTTCATTCCGGACCATCCTTACGGCTCGTGGCAGCCCAAGCCCGCATGGATGCGGAATGCCGCCGGTCAGTGGCTGAGGCTGCTTTCCCGCCTGAGCGCAGGAGCGTTGCCGGTTGACGCCAACAACTGGAACGCGCTGAAAAGCCCCGCCTTCGCGGGGCGGCCGTACAAGGGGATAGTGGGGTTGCCGCCCATGCTGGTGCTGGATCATACGGCTCCGCTGCCTGCCGCGGCGGAGGGCGGGCCCGAGGTCGTGGACCTTGCCGCGGACATGCCCCGTTAGGGATGGGGAGGCCATTCCCCACGCGCCACGCGGATGAAGCCCCTGGCCTTGGCGGCGCGCGCGGGGTTGGGCTCCGCGATGTCGAGGGCGAGAAGCGCCGCCGCCTTGGCCAGCGCTTCGCACCTGTTCAGCAGGCGGATGCCTGCCCGCCCCCACAGCCCGGCGTGCTTGTCGAAATAGCGGGTGCGGCTTTCGCGCAGGATGGCGGTGGTGAACTCCAGCGCCCCCGCGCTTTCGCAGGACGCCCCGCCCGCGTGCCGCACCCTGGCGGCGGGCTCGAACCACACCTGCCCGCCTGATTGCAGCACCCGGCGACAGTAGTCCACTTCTTCGAAATAGATGTAGAACCGCTCGTCGAAGCCGCCCCTTTGCCTGTAATCGTCGGCCCGCACGGCAAAGCACGCCCCGATGACCTGGTCCACGGGCCGGGCCGTGGCGTGATCGAAGTGCAGCATGCGGTATCCGCCCACAAGGCGGTCCAGCCCCGTGGCGTCGAGAAAGATGCGCCAGAGCGTGGGCAGCCTGCGGCATGTGGGCACGACGCTTCCGTCCGGGGCCAGTATCTGCGGACCCGCGACCGCTATGTCCGCATGCCCGTCCAGCCGGGCCGCCAGCGCGTCCAAGGCGCCCGGCAGGACGCATGCGTCCGGGTTCAGGAAGACCAGGATGCGCCCGCCCGCCACGGATGCGCCGAGGTTGCAGCCCCGGGCGAAGCCGGGGTTGTCGGGCCTGCGGATCGTCAGCACGCGCCGCAGCGGATTGGCGCGCGCGTATTCCCGAAGCGCCTCCCATGTGCCCTCGTCCGGGGAATTGTCCACCACCACGGCCTCGCAACGCCCCGTCGCGGCGGAATCCGCGAACAGCGAATCGAGGCACGCGGCGATGGCGTCTTCGCTGCGGTAGGCCACGATCACCACGCTGTACGCGGGGGCGGGCCGGTGTCCGGCCGTGCTAGCGGATTCCTGGTGCAAACCTGATCTCCTGCAGGGGTTCGGACATCTCGCGCGCGAGTTCCTCGTCGTAGGACCCCGTCTCGAACTTCCACGGACGCCCGGAGGCGCTGCCGGACAGCGCCCTGATGGGCATGAGCATGCCCGCCAGATGGCTGCCGCCGTCCTTCAGGTCGAGCCGGATGACGTAGCTCACCATGCCCGCGCGCTGACTGGCCACGCCTTGGAACCTTACCGCGCGCACCTGGCGGAAGTCGAAGGAGACGTACTTCCGCTGTTCCCCCAGCATCATGACGAAGCGCTCCTGCCCGACGAAGTCGTTCCGGTAGTGCACGCGCAGGTTGGTGACGTAGACGGGGCGCGGCGAGTTCCGGAAGGTGATCCAGGCGTCCATGGCCGCCGCATCGCCCACGGCGGCCATTGCCATGGCGACGCCCAGCATCAGGAGGGCGGCGAGCCGCGCGAGATGGGTCCGGAAACCATGGACGTGCCGCCGCGTCATGCGCTTCCCCCTTTCCGCCGCTGCTCGAGGGTGTAGTCCAGCGCGCCGCGCAGGAACGCCTCGCGGCAGCGCAGCCGCAGGCGCAGTTCGAACCCCGCGCATGCATCCATTCCGAGTCCCATCAGACCGGCCAGCACGCCCGCCTGCAACAGGTCAAACAGGGAAAATGCCCGCATTCCCGCCGCCACGGCGATTTCCGGGTAGGACGAGGCCAGGATCTGGCTTGCGTAGCCCACCTTGCGCTCGCGCGCCACCAGCTGCGTTTCGTCGATGGGGTGGTAATGCAGGGCGTGGGCGGCGGCGTTGAAGAGCAGCCTGGCTCCGGCGCGGTGCAGCCTGTAGGCCAGGGCGGTGTCCTCGAACGCGTAGCGCCTGGCCGCGAACGCATCGTCGAAGCGCACGGAGCGCAACACGTCCGCCCGCACGCAAAGATTGGCGGTATAGACGTGCAGGAAGCTGACGGGCCGGCCATGCGCGTAGCCTTCCTGCACGAACTGCATGCCATGGCGGTCCATGAACCGCAGGACCGGCGAACCCGCAAGTTCCGGATGCCATTCCAGCCGCCCCTGCGAAACGTCGGCCCCCGCGTCCAGCAGGGCGACATGCGCCTCCAGCAGGCCGGGGCTGGCGAATACGTCGTCGTCAAGAAACAGGAACACGTCGCCCCCGGCCAGGGCCATTCCCGCGTTGCGCGCCCTGCCCGGCCCTTGGTTCTCCTGCCGCAGCGGGCGCAGGACGGGAAAGGATTCGGCATGCCGGGCGATGACCTGCGGCGTGGAATCGGCCGAGCCGTCGTCCACCACGATCACCTCGCAGCCTTCGATGCCCTTCACGTCCCGCAGCGCGCGCAGGCAGCGGTCCAGAACGGGCGCGCGGTCGCAGGTGGGAATGATGACGCTAATCATGGCCCAGGCTCCAGCGCACGTAATCGAGAAAGTCCGGGTCGCGCCGACGCAGGTAGCGCAGTCCGTAGATGGCGGCGATCATGCCGCGCCAGGCCAGGGCGTACGCCCTGCCGTGGTGTTTGCGGAAGTAGTACTCCTCGCTTTCAAGGTACTGCCGGACAAGCCTGCCCATGCTGCCGAAAAAACGGATGGTGCTGTGCCGGGCGGAATGGGTGATGCGGCAACTGTGCACGTAGGTCACGGCATGGCCCGCCTGCCAGACGCGCCTGCACAGGTCCACTTCCTCGCAATAAAGAAAGAACTTCTCGTCGAAGCCGCCCACGGCGTGGAACACATCCGCCCGAAAGAGCATGCACGCCCCCAGCAGGCAGTCCACGTCGCGGGTGGAGGCGTGGTCCCAGTAGGAATAGTAGGGACGGCCGGTCAGCCTGTTGCCGGGCAGGCGGAACGTGAGCGTGGAATGCTCCAGGAGGTCGTTGCCGATGCTGAGGAAGGAACGCGCGGCCCCGTAGTGCACCCGGCCATCCGGCTCCAGCACCATGGGGCCGCAGGCCCCGGTGGCGGGGGTTGCGTCCAGAAAGCGGGAAAGCCCGGAGAGCACGTCGTCGTGCAGCCGGGTATCCGGGTTCAGGAACAGCAGGTGCCGCCCGCGCGCCCTGCTTGCGCCCAGGTTGCACCCTGCCCCGAACCCCGCGTTGCGCGTGTTGCGCACAAGCAGGTCCACCCTGCCCTCCAGCACGCCGGGGTCTTCGGCCGAGGCATTGTCCACCGCGATGATTTCGTACTCCAGCCCGGCGGCGTGCCGACGCACGGTGGCAACGGAGGCCAGTATCTCGTCCGCGCAATTCCAGTTCACGTAGATGACGGATACGTCCATCAGCGTCGCCTCCCATCCTTGCGCATGGCGTCGGCGCACAAGGTCTCGTACACGTCCGACGTGGAACGCAGCATGCCCGGCAGGCTGAAATCGCGGGCGACCATGTCGCGCCCGGCCATGCCGAACCGGTGGCGCAGCGCGGGCCTGTCCAGCAGCGTGGCCAGGCTCCGGGTCATGGCCTCGTCATCCCCGGGCGGGACCAGAAAACCCGTCTCACCGTGGCGGATGCAGTCGCGCACCCCCTGCACGTCGCTGCCTATCAGCGGCCTGGCGTGCGCCGCGGCCTCCAGCGCCACGTAGGGGCATCCCTCCACCCTGGAGGGCAGCACCACGATGTCGGCGGCGGCCATCAGGCGGTCCATGTCCTCCCGCCAGCCGAGAAACATGACCTTTCCGGCAAGCCGGGGACCGGCCGCGAGCCGTTCGAGGAGTTCGCGCTCTTCGCCGGTACCGGCCAGCAGCACCCGCACTTCCGGGCCTGTTCCGTTCAGCCCGGCCACGCCCCTCAGCAGCGCCTGCACGTCCTTCTGCGGCTCGAAGCGGGACGGGCAGAGGATCAGCCGCAGTCCTTCCCCGAGGGCACCCGCGAGGCCCAGCTCGCGCAGGATGGCGTGGCGCGCGCCGTCGTCGGGCAGCGGCGGAAGCGCCACGCCGTTGTTGATCTGCCGGATGCGCTCCGTGCCCATGTCGCGGCGCAGGGCCGCGCATTCGGAGGCCGAAACGGCGATCATGCTGTCGCACAGGGGCAGCAGCGCCTTTTCCGCCATCAGGCAGGCACGCCGTTTGATGCCCTTGAAGCATTGGTAGAACATCAGGTGCGGCGTGTAGACCACGCGCATGGCCGGGGCGAACAGGCGGGCGATGCGCCCCACCGCGCCCCCCATGGTCGAGTGGCAGTGCAGCACGTCGGGCTTCAGTTCGCGCAGCAGGGGAATGAGCCGGGCAATGGCGCGGGCCACCATGTCCGGCGTGGGGCGGCGCGGCAGCTCAAGGGTCAGGAACGGCAGGCCCAGGGCGTTGAAGGCGCGCTGGTAGGCGCCGCCCCCTTCGTCCAGTTGCGGATCGGCCGTCTTGTCCGGAAAGATGCCCACGACCTCGTACCTGTCGCGGTCCAGCCCGGCAGCCAGGTCCAGCACGTGGCGCTTCACCCCGCCGAGCGAGTTGGTGAGCAGCAGGATCCTCAGGCGCTTCATGGGGTCGCGCCTCCCTGGGGCAGGCGCGCGGGCGCGGCGGGGGGCGCGGGGGCGTCCTGCCCTGCGCCGGGCGCTGATGCGCCCTGCTCCGCGAGGGCAAGGGCCATGGCGGCGAGGATGAAAAACAACCGCGTGACCTTGGTGAAGAAGTGCAAGTCCGCCAGCAGCCCGGCCGTCACGTATATGGCCATGCTCGCAAGCGCCATCTGCACGAACCGCGCGTCGCATGCCCGTCCGCCCAGGACCAGCCGCCGCATTCCCGTCCGGACCCGCCAGACAAGGTAGCCGAGCAGCCAGAGAAGCCCGGCCAGCCCCACCAACCCCTGCTCGGCCGCCGTGGTGAGGAAGATGTTGTCCGCGACCTTGATGGTCTGCACTTCGGACCGGATATCCATGGGAACCGCGCCCATGTGCTCCGTGTAGACGTTCTTGAAATTCATGTAGCCTATGCCGGCGGGCATGTTGTCCGCAAATATCCGGAAGGCGACGCCCCAGTAGAAGAACCGCATCACGAGGTTTCGTGGCGCGAGGACGCGGTCGAAGAACGGATGTCCCTCGAACATCGCGCTGGCCGCCGCCAGCAGGGACAGCCCCACGAGGCACAGGGGCACGGCCCAGCGGCGCAGGCGGGGGTGGGCCAGCGCGACCACCGCCATGGCGAACCATACCCCACGGGTGAAGTTGACCACCAGAAACGCGAGCGGAAGCAGCAGGAGCGCGGCGGCGGCAACGCGGTTTCGCATGTCCTTCGCGCACAGGTAGACGAAGGGCACGCACATGGCCACGAATGTCCCGGCCTCCGACGGGTGGAAGAAGATCACGTACGGCCGGTAGAAGGCGTTCAGGCGCTGGAGCAGCCGGGGCGAGATGAACAGTTGCTTGTAATCGGGCAGGTTCTTCGCGGCGTACTCGATGAGCGGGTTGTACTTGAACGCGAACTCCACCAGTCCCCCGGCGGCGAGCAGCACCCCGACAAGCGCGAGGACGCGCGTGAAAAGGACGGCCCGTTCGCTGTCCGTTTCGAGCAGGAACACGAGATAGAGCAGGTAGCCGAGGACGACGGTTTCAAGAAACGTCCGCAGGGCCACGTAGGTGGCGGCGTTAAGCAGAAAGCCGAAGGCCAGCAGAAGGATGGCCGCCAGCGGCGCGAACAGCAGGCCGGGGGATGGCGCGGCGGTGCGCGCCCTTCCCGTCACCGCCCGAAGCAGCACCGAGGGCAGGATCAGTGCGAACAGCACCTCTTCCGCCGAGATGAAAGGGAATATCCCCCGGGCCCCCACGTCGAGGCCGAAAAAAAACGGAGAAAGGCCAAGGAGGAGCAGTTGCAGGCACAGCGCCGGCGTGGGGGCAAGACCGGCCAGCAGCGCCCCTGCCAGCCCCGCCATGGCCAGCGCCGAGATCAGCAGGCCGGTTTCGGCCATGCCGAGGACGAGAAGCGCCACGGGCACGGCCATGGCCAGCGGTATGCCGACCATGCGCGAGAAGCGGGGCGTGAGGTGCGCGAGGCTTCTTCTCATCGGGGTGCACCTGCCTCGGTGGCGGGTTCGGCGGGCGCCCACAGCACGTCGCGCAGCCCGGCCGTGAAAAGGACGAGGCTGACGCATTCGCAGACGAACGTGGCGATGGCCGCGCCGGTGATGGAGTAGAAGGGGATGAGCAGGAGGTTCAGCGCCACGTTCAAGGTCATCATCGCAAAGGCCAGGCGGACAAGCATGCCGATCCGGCCCATGGCGATGGCTATGTTCGCGAACATGGACGCGATGTAGACGAGCGGACAGGCGGCCATGAGCCAGACAAGCACCGTGGCGGCCTGCCCGTATGCGGTGCCGAACAGTCCCAGGATTTCCTCGCGAAACGCGATGACGCCGAGGCTCGCGGGCACCATGACCACAAGGCCGGAGAGGATGATGACGGTGAACGGGGCGCCGCGCCCGCGGCGGGCCAGCATGGGGAAGACGGCGGCAAGGTAGCCGGTGAAGACGGCGGCCATGACGTCCAGGACACGGTAGGCCACATGATAGAGGCCCGTATCGCTGAAGGTGGTCATGCGCGCCAGCAGGAACACGTCGATCCGGAAGTAGATGCCGGCCATGACCTCGACGGCCAGCAGCCGGGCGGCTTCGGACAGCAGTTGCCGCATGGCCGGAGGGCATGCGCGGATGTGGCCGGGCAGCGCCCGGAGCAGCCGGGCGAGTTCATTGCCGTGTTCGCCCGTCATGCACAGCAGCGCGCACAGGCGGACGATGCCCGTGGCGGGCAGCAACAGCAGCAGGACCGGGAACCCGTACCAGCCGAGCCATGCCCCGAGCAGAATGAGGAACTGCGTCCCCCGTTCGGCCAGTTGGGCAAGGGCAGGCTCCATCATGCGCTCTCGGGCCATGTACAGGCTTTCCACAAGCCGGGCCATGGCCACCGGGACCGCGCCGGACATGTAGACGACGACCTGCGGGCGGATTCCGCCAAATTCCGGGTACATGGCGAACAGCAGGACGGTGATCGCGCCCGCGCCCAGCACCGAAGCGCACAATTTCAGGAGCAGGGCGGCGGAGACAAGCCCGGCCGGGTCCTCTGCCCCGCGGGCAAGGTCGCGCACCAGTATCTTGTCCAGGCTCAGGTTGCCCGCCAGCTCGGCGAAGATCATGCCGGTCACGAGCACGGCATACGTGCCGACGTCCGCGCTGGAGTACGCGCGCGCAAGCAGGATGAACCCGCCGTACCCGATGATTCGCGCGATCAGGTTCGCCGCCGTCAGCCACGCCGTGTTGGCGAGCAGGCGGACGGAAGACGCCGGGGCAGGCCGGGGCGTATCGCCCGCGGCCGCGCTGTTGGCTTGCGCGTTCATGCATCCTCGCCGCTGCGCAGCATTTTCAGGTCGGCCTCGCTCAGGCGGGCGAAGGAAGAAGGAGAGTCCCACACCCAACTGACGTTCTCGCGGATGACCCTGGCGGGCGCGCCCACCGCGAGGCAGCGCGGAGGTATTTCGCGCAGGACTATGGAACGGGCTCCCACCACGGAATGGTCGCCCACCACCGCCCCCTTCATCACCAGCACCTGAAGCCCCATCCACACGTTGCGGCCGATGCGGATGTCCGCTCCGCGATTCAGCGGCGCCCCCGTGTCCAGGTCCACGATGGCGTGCGAGTCGGTGGTGCGCATGTCCAGCCCCTCGGCAAGGCCGCAATCGTCGCCGATGAAGATGGATGTGCCCGTCTCCGCGGCGGAGAGCTTGCCCCCGTTCATCCTGACCCGCTGGCCGATGTAGATGCCGCAGTCCTGCATTTCGAAGTGGAAATTTTCGTCCACGGCCCAGGTGTCGCGGCCGATATGCAACTGGTGGCCCGTACCGCGCATGCGGATGGACACGGTCTTGAGAAAGCAGCCCGCTTCGATGTTGATTTCGTTGTCCGAGCCTTCGATGTCGATCTCGACATCGCGCAGCGCCGCAAGCTGCATCCGGATGCGGTTGCGGGGACCCTTTATCCTGGTGCGCACCCCCAACATGTTCAGGCAACGCCGGCATATGCGGTAGAGAGGTTTGGGCAGCATGGCGGACAGTCGGCCCATGGCGTTCTCCTGATCTGCCTGTCCGGGCGGCCGGAACGACGGCCCGGGCGGGGCTGGCCTTACGCGGGCGAAACCCAGCCGCCGCGTTCGGGGTCATATGTCCGGACCACGCGGGCGGGGTTGCCGACGGCAAAGCTGAAGTCCGGAATCACCCCGCGCACCACGGAGTTCGGCCCGATATAGACGTGGCGGCCGATCTGCGTGCCGGGGGCGATGACGGTGTTCGCGGCAATGTAGGAGTCCGGTCCGATGGTCACGGGTTTCGGCTCGCTGAGGGGGCCGTACAGTATGGGCTGGTCGCAGTAGGTATAGTCGTGGAAGTGGTCCGTGACGATGCAGTTCAGCCCGATGGCTGCGTTTTCTCCGATGTGCATGGTGGACGCCACGGAGATTTTCACGTTTGCGCCAATGATCGCGCCATCGCCAAGTTCGAGGTACGGCGTGTAGGTACGGTCGAACCATGATTCCACCATGGTGATCCACGCCTGCCCCATGATACGGCAACGTTCTCCCATGGCCATGTACTGCGGAAAATCAACGCGGACGGGAAAGAAGATTATGGTTCCTTTTCCCATGCGCTTGAAGGAAGAACGCAGAAGCAGCGTGTAGAGTTTTGCCATCCGCATCGATGTCTTGTGCTGGATCGCAAAGATGTCCATTATACCGCCCCGTATATCTGCCGTGGAATGTGGAAGATGCGCTTGTTGAGCAGCAGGCCGATATTCTCGAAACCATAGCCTGTCAGCACGTCGATGCAGTAGGCGATGGAGTGGCGGTTGGTCCGTTCCGCCTCGACCACGTACACGATCTGGTCCACATGGCGCCGGAGAAGCACGAGGTCGGGAAAGCTGTTGACCGGAGGCGCGGTGACGAACACCTGGTCGAACTCCCGCGTGAGTTCCTTGAGGATGTCGAAACGGAGTTCGTCGGCCATGTTGCCCGGGTGGTACTGGAATAGTGTCACCCCGTCGGCCACGATGTGGTTGAAGCTCGTTCCCGCAGGGGGCGTGGCAAGGCTTGCCGTCACCGGAGCGGGAGAGAAGTTCGCGAAGGCCACCTTCTTGCGGGGATAGGCGGCGGCGAAGCGGGCAAGGTTGACCCCGACGGTGCGCGCTCCTTCGGACGGCTGCGAACTGGCGACCAGGACCACCTTGTCCTTTCCGGCGTGCGCGATGTTGAGATAGATGCGCTGGAATTCACGCAGGAGATCCGCAGGAAAGGGCAGCGAAGGAGAGATGGCGGGCTCTCCGGCGGCGGTGACGCGGCGCGGCAGCACGCCCAGCACGCCCAGCTTCAGGGCGCGGGCGGCCTGCTCCGGCGTGGTGAACGTGCTGTCGGTGAGGTGAAGCGCGATGATCAGGGCGCAGTTGCCGAAGACGAGCAGGAGCAGCGACAACGCCATCGTCTTCTTCAGGTTCGGCTTGGCGGGGGACCGCGCCAGCGACGGCTGCTCGATCACCGAAATGTTGGTGATGTCGCTTTGCGCCGCGCTGTTGCGGATCATGCTGGCCGTGTATTCCTTGTGGTATTTCTCGTAGGTGGCCTCCGCAAGGTCGGCGTCCTTGCGCAACACGTCGTATTCCTGCGCGTCGCCGGAGGTCCGGGCTATCTCGGCGGCGATGTCGCCCAGCCGTTGCTGCAGTTCGGCGATCCTTGCTGCCTGCCCGCTGGTTTCGGCGGACAGGGTAAGCAGGGTCTGGTTGAGAGAGGCGTAGGTGTCGCTCAGCCGGCGGTCGCGGGTGTCGGTGACGCTTTCCGGTTCGCCGCCGATCATCTGCCTGAGCAGGGCAATTTCGCCATCGATGTCCCGGACGAGCCTTGAAGTTTCCGTGTACCGCTCTCTCAGGCTCTGTCTTTCGATCAGGGCGTCGTTCAGCCTGCCCTGCAATTTGTTCAACTGCGTGTTGCGGGCGTCCACCACGCTGTATTCCTCGTATCGGGGAACGCTGCCCAGAATGCCTTCGAGGCGGTTTTTCTTCTTGAGGTTGTGTTCGTAGTCCGATGTCGCGTCAATGATGACCTGGCGAACCCTGTCATACTGCTGCAACAGCATGGCTACCTGGTTGTTGTCATAGATCTTGTGCTCGTTCACGAACTCGTGCAGGCGTCCGAGCGCCGCATCGTACCTGGCGCGGGAGTCGACGACATTTTTTTTCAGAAAATCGATTTCGTTGGTGTCCCGGTATGCGCTTATGTGATGCTTCTGGAACTCTTCGAGATAAATGGAAAGAACCTTCCTGGCTATTTCGGCGTCGGGAAAGGTGAAGGAGACTTGAAGCGTGTCGGAATCGAGAATCGTCTTTACGTCGATGTTGTCGGTTAGGAGCTTGGCTATGCCGTCCTTGTCTTCCGTAATGGCGTCCTGCCCTGAAAGCCTTGCCGCAACAGCCTGAACGACATCCGAGCTTTTCAGTATCTGGCTTTCGTTGTTGATTTCCTGCTCTCGCCTGGTGATGTATACGTTGTTTTCTCCGGACGTGATGGTGCCCACCTGCTCCTGACCAAGACGTACGAGCAGGTTCGCGGTCGAGGTGTAGTATTTTTTCGTTGCGAACGCATACACCAACGTTGCCGCAAGCACGAACACGCTGAAGATGATGGCTGGGCGTTGGTATCGGAAAACGATGTTGAGTATGTCACGAGTTGTGGTGGCCAAGGTGATCCTCGCTGTTGCTAGCGGTTCATGCCACTATGTTAGTTTGATGAATCTGAATTGAGATAGTACGTGAAGCCCCAGACGACGTTGGCCTGGGTGGGGATCATGTTGGTGATGTACTTCTTCACGAAATCGTTCGCCATGGTGATGCCGTTCTTGGGGACTATCAGTATGTCGCCCGGAGCCATGTAGACGCTCCTGTCCTTTCCCGCGACCAGGTCGGCGTCCAGCCTGTAGGCGGTGTACAGATCCTTCCGGGTCTGCCGCACCAGAATGACGTTGCCGAGGTCCGCCTCCGTGGTCAGGACGGAACTGGTGGCCAGCACCTGCGAGACGGTGGCGTTGCCCGGCAACGGCTTGGCTCCGCCCTGGGCCACTTCTCCGGTGACAAAGACCTGTGCGTTTACTGCCTTTTCAATGTTCACGGTTATTGCCGGGTCCACGAACTCCTGCGCGTAGATGGCGTGCAGTTCCTCCTGGAGCAGTTCGGGGCTTTTTCCCGCGACTGCAATGCCTTGATGAAGAGGAAGCGATATCTTGCCATCCGGTCTGACGGTCATGCTGTCGTTCAGTTCCGGATGGTAATAGAAGCGTATGTTCAGCGTATCGCCCGGCTCTATCGCCGTGGACTCCTGGGGAAACCTGGGTTGGCGGAAATCTGCTGGTACCGGCGCATATCCCTCGGGAGGCTTGCGCGTGCAGGCCGCGCCGATGCCGAGCAGCGCGGCGACAAGCGTGAGACAACCGGCCGTACGCCAGCGGTGGCGTGCGTCATGCAGCATTGATTTTTCCGGCATGGCGACTCCTTTCGCAGGTGCCTGCGATGGATCACTTGTTCGATTTCATGGTGCTCATGATGATCTTTTCACTGTCTGTGTATGTAAACATGGAATTTGCGTACATTGCGGCAACAAGCAGGACAAGAAGCGTCGAAAGAATGATGCCTATGCAGCGCGTGGAATGTGGACACACGCGGAAGTTCCGCATTTTTCTGTCGTTCGCGTTCATTTTCCATGCCCCTTGAAGATGACCACAGCGGTCTTGAGGATGATTTTCAGATCCGTCAGAAGGTTCCAGTTGTCGATATAGTAGAGATCGTGCTGCATCCACTCTATGAAACTCGCATCGTTGCGCCCGCCTATCTGCCAGTAGCAGGTGATGCCGGGCCGCACGCTGAACCGCCGCCGCAACCAGTCTTCTGAAAAATTCGAATAATCCCTGACGGAAAGCGGGCGCGGGCCAACCATGCTCATGTCGCCTCGAAGCACATTGTACAGTTGCGGAAACTCGTCGATGCTGTAGCGGCGCAGAAATGCTCCGATAGGCGTTATGCGCGGGTCGTTCGTTATCTTGAAGACAGCGCCGTCCATTTCGTTCCTGTCTTCAAGATCCTTCTGCAACCGCTCCGCGTCGCGGCACATGGTGCGGAATTTGTACATCCGGAATATTCGCTTGTTGTACCCCACCCTGTCCTGGGCGAAAATGGCCGGGCCTGGCGAAGTGGCCTTGATGCATATGATGACGACAAGAAGCAACGGCGATACGGCGATGAGCAGGACAAGGGCGCATACGAAATCCAGGAGCCGCTTCACGGACATCCTCCAGTCTTCCAGCGGTGCGGTGTGCAGGATTATGGAGGGCATGCCGTGAATGCTTTTTGATGCTAGGGAACTTTTGTCCAAATTGAATATGTCCGCGATGTAATGAACAGTTATTCCTTGCGTTTCTGCGGTTCGTATTATGTGGTTTATCTTGTCGTAATGAGAACGTATCGGAAGGTTTATTATGACATCGTCGATCACATTGTTGCGAAATACTGATGCGCAGTTGTCGATACGGTCCAGGATGTTGATGTCTTCATGGCTGTGGTTCTCGTCATCTACAAAACCCACGACGTTCAACCCGGTGTGCTTGTTGTCCTTTATATAACGCGCAAATAACGTGGAACGCTTGTTTGACCCGAAGAATACGATGTTTCGCATGTTCTTGGGGTTGCTGCTCCAGCGCTTGGAATAGACATGTGCGGCAAGGGTGACGGACGAGCCGAGAATGGCCGCCGTAACGGCGTACAGCACGATGAAGGGATTGTCCGGCGTGTCGAACCGCGGAATGCCGTGCAACACGAGCAAGGCGGCGCAGTCCGCCGCGATAACGAGAAAATATCTCAATACGTGCGAAGCGATCCAATGCTCATGGACTTTGTCGGCCTCGTCGTACAGGTGCTCGAGCATCA
>JALHHV010000302.1 GCA_022837365.1 Desulfovibrio sp.
AGTCCATCCCGCCAGCGTTCGGCAGTGCTGTCCGTGGC
The DNA here is from genome assembly GCA_022837365.1 of Desulfovibrio sp. Taxonomy (GTDB): domain Bacteria; phylum Desulfobacterota; class Desulfovibrionia; order Desulfovibrionales; family Desulfovibrionaceae; genus Cupidesulfovibrio. The sequence continues at coordinate 39 of JALHHV010000302.1, forward strand.
AAGGACGCTGGCAAGGACGTTGCGATGCGGAAAGGCATCCGGCGTGGTGCGCGGCGGGGGCAGGCGCGGGCCATCGCACGGCGTGCCGCCGCGCGGGCGGCGCGTCATTCCGGCTTGCAGGCGTTGGCGAACTGGGTGGCGGCGGTCGCGCCCTGGGTGGCGAAGATGGTCACGGCCTGCACGGCAGCGGGCAGCAGCTTGTCCAGCGCGTCCTGTTCCGGGCCGGTCAGGCGGCCCAGCACCCAGTTGGTGGTCTCGCCGCCATGGGGCGAGCGCCCGATGCCCAGGCGCAGGCGGTGGAAATCCGGCGTGCCGAGCAGTTCGGTGATGGACTTCAGCCCGTTGTGTCCGGCGTTGCCGCCCCCGGTCTTGAACTTCATGCGGCCGAGGGGGATGTCCAGTTCGTCGTGCACCACCAGGATGGCGGCAGGCTTCACCCGGTAGTACGTCGCCTGAGGGCGTGATGCGGCAGCGCCACAGGTCGTACTTCTTCTTGCCGCCGGAAAGCTGGTCGCACCCGCCGCCCGGTTCACGGGCGGCCGCGTCCATCAGGGCGTCCACGGCCATGAAGCCCAGGTTGTGGCGCGTGCGTTCGTATTCCTTGCCCGGATTGCCCAGGCCGACGATGAGACCGGCGACGTTCATGCGCGATGGGGGTGGGTTGACGGTTCAGCGGCGGTTGCCGTTGCGGGACGGCGCGATGGATGGCGCGGCGGCAGGGCTGGCAGGATGGTCAGACGGGTCCGCCAGACGAGTTCGGCCAGGCGGGTCCGGTCGGACGGGTCCGGCCGTTGCGCTACGGGGGTGCGGGCCGGGTTCCGGAAACGCGGAAACCGGCCCCGCGCTGGTGCGCGGGGCCGGGGGAAACCGCGGTCCGAACCGTGGGAGGCCGCGTGTCACGTCCGCATCGGGATGCGACGGACTGCTGCGGCGTTCCCGGCCTCAGGCGCTATTCCTCGCCCTTGGGCGAGACGACGGCCACGATGGCGAAGTTGCGGTCGGCAACGGCGCAGACGCCTTCGCCCAGGGGCAGGTCGTTCACGCTGATGGTCTTGCCGATTTCGAGGTCGGTCAGATCGATGGTGATCTTGCTGGGCATCAGCAGGGGCTTGGCGGAAATGTCCAGCGCTTCGCGGTACACTTCCAGCTTGCCGCCCACCTTCACGCCCTTGGCGGTGCCGGTGAATTCGAGGGGCACGCGGATCTTGACGGGCTTTTCCAGGTCCACGCCGCGAAAATCGATGTGCGAGAAGCGGTTCTTCACCGGGTGGTACTGGATCTGCCAAAACAGCGCCGGGTAGGTGGACTTGGCGCCGTTGTCGTCCAGTTCGATGTTGAAGACGGTGGTGCGGCCCACGGCTTCGAACATCTTCTCGACGGGAAGCGTGTCCATCACGACCGGCACGTTCAGGCCCTCGGCGTTGTAGAACACGCCGGGAACCAGGGTTTCGGCCCGCAGCTTGCGGTTGGCGCCCTTGCCAAGGCCGTCGCGCTTGCGCACGCTCAGAGTCTTCAGTTCGGACATTGCAGTTCTCCTTAAATTCATTCCCGCGTAGGCATCCCGCCCCGCGTCGGAATGTGAATTGCTTATACGAAAAGCACGCTCACCGAGGATTCGGTGTGGATGTTGTGGATGGCCTTGGCCAGCAGCCCGGCCACGGACAGCACCTTCAGCTTGCCGCAGGCGGCCAGCTTGTCGCCCAGGGGCACCGTGTCGGTGATGATGACCTGCGAGAAGGTGGAATTGCACAGCCGTTCGATGGCCGGGCCGGACAGCACGGGGTGGGTGGCGCAGGCCATCACTTCCTTGGCCCCGTTCTTCAGCAGCACCTCGCCCGCCGCGCACATGGTGCCCGCGGTGTCGATCATGTCGTCCACCACGATGGCGATCTTGTCCTTGACGTCGCCGATGACGTGCATGGCCGAGGCCTGGTTGGGACGGTCACGGCGCTTGTCGATGATGGCCAGGCCCGCGTTCAGCTTCTTGGCGAACGAGCGGGCGCGCTCCACGCCGCCCGCGTCGGGCGAGACGATGACGATGTTGCCCGCGTACGGGCGCAGGTAGTCGAGAATGACCGGCTGCGCGTACAGGTTGTCCACCGGCACGTCGAAGAAGCCCTGGATCTGCCCGGCGTGCAGGTCCACCGTGACCACGCGGTCGGTGCCCGCGGTGGTCAGGAAGTCGGCCACCAGCTTGGCGCTGATGGGCGCGCGGGGGCTGACCTTGCGGTCCTGGCGGGCGTAGCCGTAGTAGGGCACCACGGCGGTGACGCGGCCGGCGCTGGCGCGCTTCAGCGCATCCAGCATCAGGCACAGCTGCATCAGATTGTAGTTGACGGGCGAGCAGGTGGCCTGGACGACGAACACGTCGTCGCCGCGCACGTTGTCGCCGATCTCGATGCGAATCTCACCGTCGCTGAATGTCTCGCACAGGGCCGGGGTGAGCTGGCAACCCAGGTGGTCGCAGATGGCCTTGGCAAGGGCGGGGTTCGACGTGCCGGTAAGAATCTTCAGATCACCGTGCATGTTTCGACTTCCGGCTTGTGGTTGCGATGGCAAGCGTCATCGGAAAAATGGCTGGGGCGGAAGGACTCGAACCCTCGGATGACGGGACCAAAACCCGTTGCCTTACCAGCTTGGCGACACCCCAGCATCAGGGAAATATGTGCTTTGACGCAGGGGCTGGCCTGCGTGCGCCGCCGGGCGGCGCGCATCTCACAGCGCGTGCAAAAAGGCCACGATGTTGTCGTTGCGAAGAGCTTCGGCCACATCGCGCGCCGTGCCGTGCTTTCTGAACAGGGCGAACAGGCTGGCGCCGCTCCCGCTCATCAGCGTGGCACAGGCCCCGCGTCGAAGAAGAAATTCCTTGGTTCGGCGCAGGGTTGCATGTGCCTGAAAAACAACCGGTTCAAAGCTGTTGGTCAGCCACGGTCCGCGAGAGAGTGGATTTCTATCTTCTAGACTTTCGGATGTCAAGCAAGGGCGCAATGATTTCGCGCCCTGTCCGGCTTCC
>JALHHV010000303.1 GCA_022837365.1 Desulfovibrio sp.
TCGCCCACGGCCACGGCCTGCTGCACCCAGAACAGGTTGGCGGGGTCGCGCTCGCGCTCCGCGTCCACGTGGCGTTGCAGGCGCACCCAGTCGGCCTGGGCGGCCAGCCGTTCGTAGCGGGCGAGATCGGCGGGCCGCCGCCACGCCCCGTGCACGGCGGCCAGCAGCGCGGCCAGCGCGGGGTGCAGCCATGACATCCGCTGATCCAGCAGCAGCACCTGCCCGGCCAGCTGGCCGTTGCACGGGTCGTCCTCCCACGCGGCCAGCAGCAGTTCGCGGCCGGTGCGCAGCAGGGCGTCACGCCCGGCGAGGCCGTCGGGCGGGGTGGCGGGGGATTGCGAGCGGGCGATGGCGTCGGCCGCGCAGCGCAGCCGGTGGACGGACCCCACGCTGCCGTGCGCGAGGCGGATGCGCAGCCACAGCGGCAAGCGCTGCCAGGCAAGGGCAAGGGAGGCGTGCGGCATGGCGTCGTCCCTGTCGGTGGCGCGCCCCGGCGCGGGGCGCGCGGCGAAACAAAGGCGCGGGCCGGGGTCAGTCGGCGCAGTTCACGCAGCGGCTGGCCTCGGGCATGGCCATCAGCCGGGCCAGCGGGATGGGCTCGCCGCATTCCACGCAGAAGCCGAAGTCGGGGTCGTCCTCGTCGATGCGCTTCAGGGCGTATTCCAGGCCCACCTGCCGGTTGCGCAACTGGGCCAGAGCGGCCTCGTTGACGCTCTTGTTCTGGATGGCGTCCATGCGCGACACCTCGTCCATGCCGTCCGCGCCGGGGGGAACCGGCTTGGTCAGCTCCTTCAGGGCCTCGATGTCCTGGGCGATGCGGGCGAGATCGGCGACGATCCGGTCCCGGAGTTTCTGTCTGTCGTTGGGGGTCATCGTGCTGCTCTCTTCCGGGGCGAGCGGGAAGGGCGGTGGTTGCTGGGTCCGTCGCGGCGGTCCGGCGGGTCGCGCTGGTGCGCCGCGCCGGGCGAAACGCCGCAGGAAACCGCCGTGGGGCGGAGCGGCGCATGCCGATCAGCCGACACGGTTCGTGCGCCGCCGGGGGCGCCGCCATGGGTTGCCGGAGCTTCGTCCGCATGGGAACCCGGACGAGAATCCAGCCCTACCCCATTTGCCGGCGCTTTCCAAGCCCTTGACGCATGACGGGTTCCGGCGCGCATGGCGGGCGCGCTGCATTTTCGTCGCATTGCCGGAATTCGTGCGATGGGCTATGTGCCATGCATGATGCCCCACCCTACGGACGAAACGCCGTCCACGACACATGCCGACAGTCCCGCCGCTGCCGCCGCGTCCGTGGGCGCGCCCAACGCGGCGGGTCCGGCGGCGTGCCGTCGCACCGTGTCGCTGGTGGTGCCCGTGCTGAACGAGGAGGACGCCGTCCCCATCTTTCTGGCCGAGGTGCGGGCGGTGGTGGACCGCGAGCCCTACGACTTCGAGTTCGTGTTCGTGAACGACGGCAGCGGCGACCGCACCCTGGACGTGCTGCTGGCCGAACACGCCTGCGACCCCCGCGTGAAGCTGGTGGACCTTTCGCGCAACTTCGGCAAGGAACTGGCCCTGGCGGCCGGGTTGCAGGCCGCGCGCGGCGACGCCGTGGTGCCCATGGACGTGGACCTGCAAGACCCGCCGGAGGTGTTGTCCGACTTCCTGCGCGCCTGGGAGCGCGGGGCCGAGGTGGTGGTGGGCGTGCGCCGCGCCCGCGTCAGCGACACCGTGGGCAAGCGGGTCAGCGCGCGGCTGTTCTACCGGCTGTTCAACCGGGTGAGCGGCAACCCCATCGTGCCCGACGCGGGCGACTACCGGCTGCTCTCGCGCCCTGCCGTGGACGCGCTGAACGCGCTGCCCGAGCGGGTGCGCTTCACCAAGGGGCTGTACACCTGGGTGGGCTTCCGGCAGGTGCCCGTCGGCTTCGACCGCGCCCCGCGCGCGGCGGGCACGGGCAAGTGGAAGCCGTGGAAGCTGTGGAATTTCGCCATCGACGGCATCACCGGGTTCAGCACGCTGCCCCTGCGGGTGTGGAGCTACCTGGGCATGGTGGTGGCCCTGGCCGGGTTCTTCTACGCGGCGGTCATCGCCGGGCGTACGCTGCTGTTCGGCAAGGACGTGGCGGGGTATGCCTCGTTCATGGTCACCGTGCTGACCCTGGGCGGGCTGGTCATGGTCTCGCTGGGGATCATCGGCGAATACCTGGGCCGGGTGTACGAGGAGGTCAAGCGCCGCCCGCAGTACGTGGTGCGGCGGCGGGTGGGGTTTGACGCACCCTGCGCGGGAGAGGACAAGGGCGATGCCGTTGGCGCGGGAATCACCGGCGGCGGGCGCTGCCCCGCCTGCGGTGCGGCGCAACCCGTCCCGCATGCCGCCCCGGCTTCCCCGGGCGTCCCCCGCGACGATTCCGGTCCGCACCACGCCTGATGTCCGAAATTCTCATGGAGCAGCCCCCCCTTTCCCCGCCGTCCGGCCCGCCTTCGTCCGCCACCGCCCGGCAGGCTTTCCTGTACCTTCAGGCGTCCGTCATCGGCACGCTGGCCAACTTCGTGTCGCGCTTCGCGTGGTCGGAGCTGGCGGGCTTCGAGGCGGGCGTGCTGCTGGCCACCTACACCGGCATGGTCATCGTGTTCCTGCTGTCGTACCGCCGGGCCTTCGGCGTGCGGCGGCCCGACGCGGCCATGTGCCTGCGCTTCGTGCTGGTGGCCCACGCGGGCATGGCCGTGGTGTGGGTGGTGTCCGTGGCCGC
>JALHHV010000304.1 GCA_022837365.1 Desulfovibrio sp.
CCCCCTCCACCCCTCTCTTCCCGTTCTTGTCAAATCACGCTATACATCCCCCTTCGGAGTACCACGCACCATGTCGAGACGCTGGGTAGAGGCCAATCTGGCCGAGTTCGCACGGGACGTCATGCGGGATTTCTGCATGGCGAGCGTCGTGCTTGAGGGGCAGTTCCACCGGTTCGACGAGGCCGGCGCCGTTTCCTTCCCCGTCATGCGCGACCTTCTGGGCGAAATGATGAACAAGGGGCTGCTCTGGCGTCTCAAGGACACCGCGCACCACCTCTTCCGCAACGACCCGGCGCAAGACCCTGTGGCGCCCATGCTGGACTGGGCCGTGGGCTACGCCTTTCATGAATGCGTGAAGCTGAAGGAAGACGCCTACCAGCACCAGCACTACGCGCCGCAGTACCGGGCCCTGCGCGAGCAGGACATGGGAGAGGAAGTGCGGGCCATCGTCGAGCCGCTCGCCTCCATGCTGGCCCAGACGCGGGAAAGCATGGAGCGCGAAATCCGGCGCATCCGTTACATCCTTGGCCGCATCCGCAGGCTGATGTGCCTGTACTACGCCGCGCACGGCGGCAACAGGCTGCTGGCGCGGCTGCTGTTCGACCGTGACGAGCTTGTGCGCTCGGTGTTCGGCGAGGAGTACGGCCTTCTGCTGCAAGGATTGTACGGCCACAAACCGGAGCGCATGTTCATCCAGGCGGGGGAATCCCTGCTTGACGGCGGCAGGCCGGAAGACGCCCTGCGCGCCGCGCACGCGGCCGTGGCCCTTGCGCCCGGCTGCCAGCGCGCGCACCGCCTCGTGGCCGAGGCGGAACAGCGTATCGATCAGACCCCCCGAAGGAGGGCCATCTAGCCATGAGCCTGCTGCATCTCAACCGCGCTTCCTCCCGCGTCAGGCTGGAGAACCGCGACGACCCCGAACTGTACCGCGAGATATTTCCCTATTCCAAGATCAGCCGCGTGGAGTTCGACGACATCTTCCTGATGCCGCGCCCGGCGGAGCCGATGTTCATCACGGACACGACCTTCCGCGACGGCCAGCAGGCCCGCCCGCCCTACACGGTGAAGCAGATCGTCCACATCTTCGACATGCTGCACCGCCTTGGCGGCCGCAGCGGGCTCATCCACGCCTCGGAGTTCTTCATGTACTCCGACAAGGACCGCAAGGCCATCGAGGCCTGCCGGGCCAAGGGGTACAAGTTCCCCCGCGTCACCGGGTGGATACGGGCCAACGTCAACGACCTGAAGATCGCGCGGGACATGGAGTTCGAGGAAGTGGGCCTGCTGACCAGCGTGTCGGACTACCACCTGTACCTCAAGCTGGGCATGGACCGCGAAAAGGCCATGGACAGCTACCTGCGCGTGGTGGAACAGGCGCTGGAATGGGGCATCACCCCGCGCTGCCACTTCGAGGACATCACCCGCGCCGACATCCACGGCTTCTGCCTGCCCTTCGCGCGCAAGCTGATGGACCTTTCGAAGCAGAGCGGCCAGCCGGTCAAGATCCGCATGTGCGACACCATGGGCTACGGCGTGCCGTACCCCGGCGCCACCCTGCCGCGCTCGGTGCCGCGCATCGTGCGCGCCCTGACCGACGAGGGCGGCGTGCCCGGCCAGTGGCTGGAATGGCACGGCCACAACGACTTCCACAAGGTGCTCATCAACGGGGCCACCGCGTGGCTGTACGGCTGCTCGGGCGTCAACTGCACGCTGCTGGGCTTTGGCGAGCGCACCGGCAACACCCCGCTGGAGGCGCTGGTCATCGAGTACGTCTCGCTGACCGGCGACGACGACGCCGCCGACACCCGGGTCATCAACGAGATCGCCGAATACTTCGAGAAGGAACTGGACTACCGCATCCCGGACAACTACCCGTTCGTGGGCAAGGACTTCAACGCCACCAGCGCGGGCATCCACGTGGACGGCCTGGCCAAGAACGAGGAAATCTACAACATCTTCGACACGCGCAAGATCCTGAACCGGCCGGTGCCCATCATCATCACCGACAAGTCGGGGCGCGCCGGGGTGGCGTACTGGATCAACCAGTACCTGGGCCTGGCGGAGGACCGGCACGTGTCCAAGAAGCACCCGGCCGTGGGCAAGATCTACACCAAGATCATGGACGCCTACGAAAAGGGCCGCAACACGTCCTTCTCCAACAAGGAAATGAAGGCCCTGGTGCGGCGCTTCATGCCCGAACTGTTCGCCTCGGAATTCGACCAGATCAAGAAGCTGGCGGGCGAGCTTTCGGCGCACCTGATCATCAAGCTGGCCCAGGAATGCCAGATCACCGGCCTTGGCGGCGAGGACAAGTACCCGTGCATGCGCGACTTCGTGCGCGAGTACCCGTTCATCCAGTACCTGTACCTCACCGACAAGGCGGGCAAGCTGCTCTCCGCCGCCATCACCGACCCGGCGTACAAGTCGAAGTACGACCAGTTGCCGCTGGGTTTCGACTTCTCCAACCGCGCGTGGTTCATCCGGCCCATGCAGACCGGCGAACTGCACATCACCGACGTGTACCAGTCGCAGTTCACCGGCCAGCTGATCCTTACCGTGTCCACGGCGGTCACCGACGACCGCGACGAGATCACCGGGATCATCGGGGCGGACATCCAGATCGAGCAACTGCTCCGCCAGGCCGAGGCCATCGAGGACGTGGTGGACAGCGATTCCGACGAGTAGGAGCCGAATGAAACGGCCCGGAGGCGGCGACGCTTCCGGGCC
>JALHHV010000305.1 GCA_022837365.1 Desulfovibrio sp.
ACTTCGGGCACGATCTCGGTGTAGGTGACCGTGCCGGACCGGTCCACCACGAAGATGGCGCGGGTCAGCAGGCGCAGTTCCTTGATCACCACGCCGTAGGCGGTGCCGAAGGACAGGTCGCGGTGGTCGGACAGGGTTTCCAACGCGTCCACCCCGGCGGCGCCGCACCAGCGGGCCTGGGCGAAGGGCAGGTCGCAGCTGATGGTCAGGATGCGCACGTCCCCGCCAAGGCGGGTGGCCTCCTGGTTGAAGCGCCGGGTTTCCATGTCGCACACGCCGGTGTCCAGCGAGGGCACGGCCGATATGAGCAGCACCTTGCCCGCGTAATCGGCCAGACTGCGCGGGGAAAGGTCGTTGGCCAGGGCGGAAAAGCCGGGGGCCTTGTCGCCCGCGGCCACCGGGGTGCCGCCGAGGGTGAGGGGAGTGCCTCTGAAGGTGATGATGCCGGTACGGTCCATGGGTATCCGCCTCCTGCGGAATGAGGTTCAACGGGCCCGCCCCGCCGGGGCGAGGAGTCCTGGCGGCGCGCCGCTGCGCCCGTGGCGGCAGCGGCGGCTTCGCGTCCCGCCGCCTGCGGCAGGCGGAGGGGCACGGCGGTTCGTCAAGGCATACCACAACTGCGGGGGCATGCAAACCTGGGGGAGGCGTTTTTTCTGGTGCTTGCTGCAAAAGTATTCATTTTTACAAAATAAGCACCATTTCTGTTTTTATTATTACCAAAATGATAAAATAGTGAAAACGTTGATTTGCGCAACACGGTGAATTCATTGAACCAGACCTTTTTGTAGGCGCTGGCACGCTCCTTGCCTTTACCCAGACATCGTTCGGGTTTGCCCCTGTCCGTTCGGTCCGGCGGGGGGTGTACGTCAACATTTCGAGGAGGTTCACATGAACGCGGCGGATACCGCCTTCATCCTGGTCTGCTCCGCACTGGTCATGTTCATGACCCCGGGGCTCGCCCTGTTCTACGGGGGGCTCGTGCGTGCGCGCAACGTGCTTTCCACCACCATGCACAGCTTCATTCTTTTGGGCGTGGCCAGCATCGTCTGGGCGGTCATCGGCTACACGCTGGCGTTCGGCCCCGACATCGGCGGGGTCATCGGGGGGCTGGACTTCGCCTTCCTGAACGGCGTGGGCATGGAGCCCGGCGAATCGGTCACCAACATCCCGCACCTGCTGTTCATGGTGTTCCAGTGCATGTTCGCCGTGATCACCCCGGCGCTCATCTCCGGCGCCTACGCCGAACGCATCCGCTTCCGCGCCATGCTGCTGTTCTCGGTGCTGTGGCTGGTGGTGGTGTACGCCCCCATGGCCCACTGGGTGTGGGGTGGCGGCTGGCTGTTCGGCCTTGGCGCGCTTGACTTCGCCGGGGGCGCCGTGGTGCACATGAGCTCGGCCGCCGCCGCCCTGGCCGCCGCCCACGTGCTGGGTCGCCGCCACGGCTACGGCCGCGAGCCCTTCGTGCCCCACAACCTGCCCATGACCGTGCTTGGCGCGGGCATCCTGTGGTTCGGCTGGTTCGGCTTCAACGCGGGCAGCGCCCTGGCCGCCAACGGCCTGGCCGCCAACGCCTTCGTCACCACCCACCTGTGCGCCGGTGCCGCCGCCGTCAGCTGGATGGCCGCCGAATGGCTGCACACCGGCAAGCCCACCACCCTTGGCGCGGCCTCCGGCGCCGTGGCCGGCCTTGTGGTCATCACCCCCGCCGCCGGGTTCGTCCTGCCCATGCCCGCCATCATCATGGGCCTGGTGGGCGGCGCCCTGTGCTACGGCGGCGTGCTGATGAAGCATGTGTTCAAGTACGACGACGCGCTCGACGTGGTGGGCGTGCACGGCGTGGGCGGCACCTTCGGCGCCCTGGCCACCGGCATCTTCGCCGTCGAAGCCGTGAACGGCGTCAACGGCCTGCTCTACGGCAACCCCTCGCAGCTCTGGATCCAGTTCATCTCCGTGGTCGCCACCTGGCTGTTCTGCTACGTGGCCAGCCGCATCCTGTTCCATGTGGTTGACGCCCTCGTCGGCCTGCGCACGGACGCGGAAGCGGAGGTCGCCGGTCTCGACGTCAGCGAGCACAACGAAGCGGGCTATCAGCTCTAGGGTTGCCGCTGCCGCCGTTGTCGCCTACAAGGCGGAAGGGGTCATCCCTTCCCTGAACACGAACCGAGCTTCAGGATGGACATCATGAAGAAACTTGAGATCATCATCCGCCCCTTCAAGCTGGACGAGGTCAAGGAAGCGCTGGCCAGCCTCGACGTGAAGGGCATGACCGTCACGGAAGTCAAGGGCTTCGGCCGCCAGCGCGGCCACAAGGAAGTGTACCGGGGCGCCGAATACCAGGTGGACTTCATGCCCAAGGTCAAGATCGAGGTCGTCGTCGACGCCGCGCAGGTGAAAACCATCGTCGACGCCGTGGTCAAGGCAGCCCGCACGGGCAAGGTGGGCGACGGCAAGATATTCATCTCCCCTGTGGAAGACGTGCTGCGCATCCGTACCGGTGAAACCGGCGTGGAAGCCATCTAGCCGCAACATACCGCAACCATTGGGCGGCGCCCCGGCAACGAACGGGGCGCCGCCCGTCCATACTCACCCCCACCCCACCACCCACCCCCACCCCACCCACATGATGCAGGCACACGGGCCCTCTTCCTCCGCTTCCGCCGGCGCGCCCGGCACGCCGCGCGATGCCGCCACGGTCCTGCGCGAGGGGCGCGCCGCGCTGCTCGGCGCCGCCCCGTCTTCTGCCACTGCGGGCACCACTGCGGGCGCTGCCGCATCCGGCCCGGCAGGGGATGCCTGCGGGCTCCGGCCCGACGCCCGTTGCCGCGACACCGCGCCCGCGCCCACGGGGGCGTCGCGTTTCGAGCGGGCCTACAGCCGCCTGCTGGACGACTATTTCCGCCTCCGCTTCGCCGAACTGCGCGGCGGCCACGACAAGGTGACCCTGGTGGCCGTGGGCGGCTACGGCCGCGAGGAATTGTGCCTGGGGTCGGACATCGACATCCTGATCCTGTGCGGCCGCTCCATCCCGCCGCAGGCCACGCAGGCCATCGACCTTGCCCAGCCGCTGTTCCTGCCGCTGTGGGACGCGGGGTACACCCTGGGGCACGGGTTCCGCACCATCGGCGACTGCGTGAAGCTGGCGGCCAAGGACCACAAGGTGCTGGCCAGCCTGCTGGACGCCCGGCTGGTCACCGGCAACGAGGCCCTGTTCCGCGAACTGGTGGACCGCCTGAACGACAAGGTGCTGCCGCGCCGGGGGGCCTCGTTCCTGGCCTGGAACGACGAGGAGCACGAGCGCAGGCGCGCCGCCCACGGCGACGGCGCGGTGCTGCTGGAGCCCAATCTGAAGGACGGTTTGGGCGGCCTGCGCGACTACCACCGCATCCTGTGGATAGGCCGCATCCGCAATGAGGCGGGCACCGTGGAGGAAATCCTGGCCCAGTCCGGGTTTTCCGCCTCCGACGCGGCCCTGCTGCGCGAGAGCGTGGGCTTTCTGCACGACGTGCGCAACCTGCTGCACCATCTTTCGCACCGCAAGAACGACCAGCTGTTCCTGGACCTGCAACCGGAAATCGCCGCGCGCCTGGGCTTTCGCGAGTGCGGCAATCTGCTGGCCGTGGAATGCTTCCTGGGCCGCCTGCACCGGTGCATGTCGCACATCAAGGCATTGTCCGCCGCCCTGCGGGGCATTCCCGGCGGCCCGGTGCACCCCGACCGGCCCTGCCCCGAGGTGGAAGGCCCCGTGGTCATGGCGGGCGGCACGCTGCACATCTGCCTGCCCGACCCGGCCGCCGTCACCCCCGGCCTGGCCCTGTCCGCCTTCGTGCGCGCCGCCGAATGGCCGGGTCCCGAGGCCCCCGCGCCTGACTGGAACACCCGCAAGGCCATGGAGCAGGCCCTGCAACAGGCGCTGTCCGGCGAGGCCGGAGCCCTTTCCGAGGCCGAGGTGGGCGCGGCGCTGATGCGCATCCTGGCGTCCGGCAAGGCGTTTCCCGTGCTGGGGCACATGGACGAGACGGGCCTGCTGCCCGCCATCCTGCCCGCCTACGCGGCCGCGCGCGACCGGGTGCAGTTCGACGGGTTCCACACCTACCCCGTGGGCATGCACACCCTGTTCGTGATCCGCCAGCTGGAATCGCTGGCCAGAGAGGACGTCGAGCCGTTTTCCGGCTTCTGGCGCGGCGGTTGCTTAGGTGTGGCGGACGCGGGTGAATGTGGTGCCGCCAACGCGCTTGCACCAGCCGCGCAGGACGCGGACGCCGCGCGCGACCGGCTGTGCCTGCTGCTGGCCGCGCTGCTGCACGACCTTGGCAAGGGCGGGGCCGACGCCTCGCACCATTCCGAGGTGGGCGCGGAAATGGCCATGCAGTTGCTGGCCGGGTGGGGCGCGCCGCCGGAGATCATCGACGACGTGATCTTTCTGGTGCTGCACCACCTGCTGCTCATCCGCACCGCCCAGCGCCGCGACCTCAACGACGAGTCGGTGGTGGCCCAGTGCGCGGGCACCGTGGGCAGCCTGCGCCGCCTGAACATGCTCTACCTGCTGACCCATGCCGACTCCATGGCCACCGGCCACAAGGCGTGGAACCGCTGGACCGCCAGCCTGCTGTACGAACTGCACGGCAAGGTGGCCAACATGCTGCGCGACGGGCAGCTTGCGGGCACGCAGACCGCACAGGCCATCGTGCGCACGCGCGACATGGCGCGGGCGCTGGTGCGCGAGCGGCAGGCGTCGCTGCACTACACGCCGGAAACGGCGGGGCTGTATCTGGACGCCATGCCGTCGCGCTACCTGCTGGCCATGCCGCCCGAGGACATCGTGCGGCACATGTCGCTGGTCTACCAGTTGAACCGCGACGTGGCCGAGTCGCGCCGCCGCCTGCCCGAGGACCGGGCGGAGCGGGGCGTCGTCGTGCTGGAGGGCAGGCCGCTGCACGGCGGGCGCGACAGCGAGCTGTGGGAAGTGCTGGTGGCCGCGCGCGACCAGTCCGGGCTGTTCGCCACCATCGCCGGGGTGCTTTCGCTGCACGGGCTGAACGTGTTCGGGGCCGACGCCTACGTGTGGAGCGACGGCACCGTGCTGGACGTCTTTCACGTCAGCGCGCCGCCGGACCCGCTGTATGCCAGGGATTTCTGGGGCAAGGTGCGCGGGGCCATCCATTTCGCGCTGACGGGCAAGCTCTCGCTGGACTACCGGCTGGAGCAGGCCCGCGCGTCCAACGCCCTGAAGCACGAGGTGCCCAGCGTGCTGCTGGATGCGGTGCGCCGTCCGCCCGAGGTGCGCATCGACAACGAGTTGTCGGACTTCCACACCGTGGTCGAGGTGTTCGCGCCGGACCGGCCCGCGCTGCTGTACGACGTCGCGCGGGTGTTGCAGGCGTTGCAGCTGGACATCCTGTTCGCCAAGATCGCCACCCTGGGCAACCGCACGTCGGACAGTTTTTCGGTGCGCACGGTGTACGGCCAGAAGATCACCGACGAGCAGCAGATGGACGAGGTGCGCGCGGCCCTGCTGCACGTGGTGTC
>JALHHV010000306.1 GCA_022837365.1 Desulfovibrio sp.
TTTCTGGTTGCGGGGGCCGGATTTGAACCGACGACCTTCGGGTTATGAGCCCGACGAGCTACCGAGCTGCTCCACCCCGCGTCACCTGCGGAATTCGGGTCCGGCGGCGTGGGCTGGCCCTTGCCGTCGGGGCGTTAGAAGTATGCCCGTCGGCCCTCGGTGTCAACCTGAAATCCGGAAAAGTCTATCGATACACGACAACATACTGATCTTGCACGATAAAAAACATTCACACCAGCCAACCACGCAACACGGAAATGCCGGAAGGGCCGGGCGTCGGTCTCCGGCGTGCCGCACGGAACACGTTCCGGCCCGTGCGCGCTACCCCCGCAGCACCTTCAGTTCCGCCGTCAGCGGGCCGTCGTCCGGCGCGGTGACCACGGCGTAGCCGCCCGCTCCCAGCGCGCCGGGGTTCACCACCACGGTGCGGCCGATGTGGTCCACCGCCCGCGATTCGTGGATGTGCCCGCACAGGCACACGTCCGGCTGCACCGCCTCGATGAACGCCCGCACCGCCGGGCTGCCCACGTGCGCCCCGTTGCCCAGCCTGTCGCACAGGCTGTTCATGGGCGGGGTGTGCATGGCCAGCACCAGCCGGGGCCAGCGGCCCGCCTCGGCCCGTAGCGCGTCCAGCCATTCGGCCAGCCGCGCCTCCGGCACCTCGCTGGGCGTGCCGAAGGGGGTGGGCGTGGAGTAGCCCGCGCCCAGCAGGCCCACGCCGGGGGCCAGTTCGCGCGCGGCGCGGTGGATGTTCCAGCCGCGCCCCTCCAGCCAGCCGGTCACCTCGGCCTTGTCCATGTTGCCGATCTGGGCGTGGATGGCCGGGTTGCGCGCGGCGATGGCCGCCAGCACGCGCTCGGCCTGCCGCACGCCTCCCACCACGGTGATGTCGCCGGTGATGATCACGCCCGCCGCCTCGGGCAGGCCGGGAATGTCCGCGATGGGCGAGACGTCGTCGTGGATGTCGCCGAACGCGATCCAGTAGGGTGCGCTTTGCATGCGGTGCCTTCCTTGTTAGATTGCGCGACAGGGAGGGAGACGTGGAACTGTGGAGCCCGGTTGCCACGCGGCCGCCGCCCGCGCCCGCACACTACACCACAGCCCCGCCGCCTGACAAAACCCCCGACGGGGCTGACCGGGGGCCGCTCCCCGTCCGATCCACACACCACCCGGCACGCGCCCCAACACCCACGCCAACACCCACCCCAAGACCCACCATGACGCACTCAACTCCGCCAGACGCCGAAGCCCGGCAGGCCCTGCGCCGCGCCATGCTGGCCCGCCGCGCCGCGCTGCCGCCCGACGAGGCCGCCCGCCTGGGCCATGCCGCGCAGGATGCCCTGCTGGCGTCACCGGCATGGCAAAACGCCCGGCAGGTGCTGCTGTACGTGGCCGTGCGCAACGAGACCGCCACCGCCCGCCTGCTGGACGCCGCCTGGGCGGACGGCAAGCAGGTGCTGCTGCCGCGCTGCCTGACGCCCGCCGCCGGGCCCGGCGCTACCGGCTCCGCCTCCCCCGCCGCCGACTGCGACAACGATATGTGCCTGGCCCCCTGCGCCTGCGCAGCGGACCTCAAGCCCGGCCGCTACGGCATCGCGGAGCCGGACCCCGCCCGCTGCCCGGCCATCGACATGGACGCCGTGCCCGGCCTTGCGCCCAACTTCGCGCCCGACCTTGCCGTCATCCCCGGCGTGGCCTTCGACCGGCGGGGCAACCGCCTTGGCCACGGCGCGGGCTACTACGACCGTTTCCTGGCCCACCCGGCCATGGTCCTCACCGCGCTGGTGGGGCTGGCCTACGCGTTCCAGATCGTACCGGCGCTGCCCGTGGCCCCATGGGACCGCCCCGTCCACGCACTGTGCACCGAGGAGGGACTGACATGGCTGTAACCACCCCGTCGCTGGCCTTTCCGCCGCTTTCCGGCTCCGCCCGGTCATCCGGCGCCGCCGCCGATCCCGACGACGTCACCCCGCGCTGCATCCGCTTCGCCTTTCCCGGCGTGCCGGGGGTGCACTGCGCCTTCCAGACCCGGCGCGGCGGCATCTCCGACGGTCCGTGGGCCGGAGGCAACATTTCCTACGAGGTGGGCGACGACCCCGCCGCCGTGGCCGCCAACCGCGCCGCCCTGGCCGCAAGCCTGGACCTTGCCGAATGGGTGGAGACCAAACAGGTGCACGGCGACGCCATGGTCATCGACCCGGAGCCGGTGCAACTGGCCGCCGCCCTGGCCGCAACCCCGGTGGCCCAGGCCGACGGGCTGGCCACCGCGCGCCCCGGCGTGGGGCTGGTGATCAAGACGGCGGACTGCCAGCCCATCCTGCTGGCCCACGAAAGCGGCAGATACGTGGCCGCGCTGCACGCCGGATGGCGGGGCAACCGCATCGGCTTTCCGCAGTCGGGCGTGCGCGCCTTTTGCGAGCGCTACGGGTTTCCCCCGCGCGAAGTGCTGGCCGTGCGCGGCCCCAGCCTTGGCCCGGCGGCGGCGGAATTCGTCAACTTCGCCACGGAATGGGGACAGGACTTCGCCCGCTGGTTCCGCTCCGCCACCCGCACCATGGACCTGTGGACGCTGACCCGCCACCAACTTGCCGCAGCGGGCCTGCTGCCGGAGCGCATCTTCGGGCTGGACCTGTGCACCCACGCCCTGCCCGACGACTTCTTCTCCTACCGCCGCGCCGCCACCACCGGACGGCAGGCGTCCATCATCTGGATGGAAGGG
>JALHHV010000307.1 GCA_022837365.1 Desulfovibrio sp.
GGCGTAGGTGATGGCGGGCACCGCCTCGGGCGCCTTCACCTCGGCCCGGCGGGTCATGTCCACCCGGGTCACGGGTTCCGCGTCCCACCACAGCTGGATCGCGGCGGCGATGGCTATGACGAGGGCGGCTATGGCGAGAAAGCGGGTGCGCACCGTGTGGCTCCGGAAGGGAAAGGCGGTCCTAGCCGCCCTGGCCGCCCCGGCTGTCCCGACAGCCGGGGTCGCCGGGGGCGGGGGCGTGCGCGGGTTCTTCGCGGGGGATGTTGGCGGGCGGCGTGGCGGCCCAGGCCTGCAAACGGGTGAACCACCCTATTCTGGACATGACGTTGGCATAGATGATGCGCAGCGGAATGTACAGGAGCAGGAACCAGAACAGGATGGAGGGCTGCTGCCCGGAGCAGGAACCAGAACAGGATGGAGGGCTGCTGCCCGATGAGCGGGGCGTCCCACGGCAGTTCCGGCGTGGCCCCGGCAAAGCGCATGTCCATCCAGGCCAGGGCGAAGGGCAGGGGGATGATGGACACGCAGAACATGGCCCCGCCCAGCGAGAAATAGTGGCCGAACGCTTCGTGGGCCTGCCTGTTGACCGCCTTGTAGCTTTCCTTGTCGCCCGCGCGCAGGGCCGCTTCCGACAGCTTGTGATGATGTTCCATGCCGTGGCGCAGCTCCGCCAGGCGGCGGCGGTTGATGCGCGTGGCGCATAGCGACAGCGCGCTGCCGAACGCGATGCACCACAGGGCCAGCACGGCCGTGCCCAGCGCGAAGCCCGCCAGGGCGTTGCCCGGCAGGCGGTAGGGCGTGATGAACAGGGGGTCCAGCCAGGCAAGGGCGGCGTGCAGGGTATCCATGATGGGTGCAGGTTGCCTCTGTTCGGAAGAAAAGTGAAGGGGGCGGGGCGCAGGCCCCGCCCCCCGGCGTATCGCGGAGCGGACTCGGCTAGCCGAAGATGCGGTAGTTGAAGAAGCCGCGCAGCACGTAGTCGATGCCGACGTACAGGGCCAGCACGATGAAGAGGCGCTTCAGCCACATGTCGGAGAAGTACTTGGAGGTGCGGGGGCCGATAATGGAGCCCAGGAAGATGCCCACCAGTTCGGTGCCGATCAGGGTCCAGTCGAGCGGGGTGCCCTTGCTGACCAGGGTGGCGATGGAGGTGACCATGGAGATGAGCACGGCCAGGGCAGAGGTGCCGGCGGCCAGGTACATGGGCAGCTGCGAGATGCTGGTCAGGAAGGGCACCAGCAGGAAGCCGCCGCCCACGCCGAGGAACGCGGCGATGGCGGAGATGACGATGCCGCCCACCACGGGCAGGATGGGGTTGAACGAGAATTCCACGCCCGAGAAGGTGAACACGCAGCGGGTGAGGCTGGTGGAGATGACGTGCACGCCGATGGACTTTTCATCCACCTGCTCGCCGCTCTTGATCTTCTTCACCGCTTCTTCGAAAGCCTTGGCGGCTTCCTTGGCCTTCTTCTTGGAAGCCTGGCCGGCGGGAGAGGTTTCCCAGAACAGGTACACGCCCAGCACCAGCACGAACAGGCCAAAGTAGCCCTGGTACTGCGAGAACGACACCTTGCCCGCGAAGAACGTGGCCGAGCCCCACGCGCCCAGCAGCGAGCCCGCGCCAAGGGCCAGGGCCAGCGGCAGCACCAGGCGGCCCATCTTGTAGTAGTTGAACGAGGAGATGAGGGACGAGAAGCCCACCAGCCACTGGTTGGACGCGCGGATGGAGTCGGTGGCCATCTTGTTCAGGGGCAGGTCCTTGCCCAGCGTCTTGACGTAGCCGCCAAGACCGAACACCGTCATGTGGCCGACACCGGCCATGACGCCGCCGAACGCGCCCACGGTGGAGAAGATCCAGCCCACCCAGATCGCCCAGGCAAAGGACAGGATGGGGCTGACGTGGGGGGCGCCGGGAATGCCGAGGAAGCCTTTGGGATCGTCGGGCTTGACCTTGCCTGCCTGGACGGCGCCGTCGATGGCGTCGGACAGCTTGTCGGCCCAGGCGGGCTCGAACCACAGAAGGCTGACGGCAACGACGGCCGCGAGCAGCAGCAGGTGTTTGGTGTGCTTGGACACGGTCTCTCTCCTTGGGATGGTTTTCGGTGCGCTTCCGAAACGGGAACGGGGACCGCCGCCCACGGGGGGCGACATGGCGGCGGCCCCCGTCGTGCCTACTTTTCTTTCTTAAAGATGATCAGCGGACAGTTCTTGCAAACGTCCGCGCCGGGGAAGTTGTCGCCGGGGCGGGTGATGGCGCTGCTGCCGAGGTTGCGCTTGCGTTCCAGCAGGCGTTCCACGGTAAGGCCCATGTGTTCGCCGGGGATGACGAAGTTGATCTCGCCGCGCTCGGTCTTGCCCGCGTTGTAGCTGCCGGAGCAGGCGGGCAGCATGTTGGCGGTCTTTTCCAGGTACGAGTACACGGTGCCGCCGCAGGCCGAGGAGTTCATGGTCACGTTGGTCTTCAGCGGGTGCTGGTCGGTGGCGGCCATGTAGTCCACGGCCAGGTGGTAGGCCTGCATGTTGTCACAGTAGAAGTGGATGACCGAGGGATCGACCACGGCGTCGCCCAGCGGCCCCACGGCGATGGCCTTCAGCCCTTGGGGCAGGCGCGGCTTGGAACGCACGAAACGCTCGGCCTGGGCCAGGTCGCGCACGTACTTGGCGTGGCTCTTGATCTCGTTGTCGTCGATTTCCTTCCAGCCGAAGGACACCAGGGCGTTGGAGCAGCCCAGGCCCTCGGGGCCGGACAGCACGGTCTGGCCCTTCATGCGCGCGGCGATTTCCCACTGGCAGAAGGTCATGGGCTTCACGGGCAGGTAGAACTCGGCCTTTTCCTTGAAGGTTTCCAGTTCCGCCTCGTCGAAGAAGAATTTGACCGCGATGGGGTAGTGGTACAGACGCAGTTCGTCCATCAGGACCTGTTGCATTTCCTTGTAGCTCAGCGACATGTGCGTTCTCCTCGGGCGCGCGGCCCGTGTTGCGTGTCGTGCCTGCCTGGGCGCGGCGCTGCCGCGCAGCCTGTGGCGGGACGCCGCATCCGTTCC
>JALHHV010000308.1 GCA_022837365.1 Desulfovibrio sp.
CGGCCGCATCCTGGACGCCAACCCCGAGGCGGAACACCAGACCGGGCACACCCGCGAACAACTGCTGCGCATGAGCCTGTTCGACATCGACGAACAGCTCGACCAGCGGGTCTTCGCCCGGCTGCGCGCGAAACTGGAGACGGCCCGCAAGGCCACCTTCGAGACCACGCACCGCACGCGCGGCGGCGCTCCGCTGCCGGTGGAGGTGCGCATGGCCCTGATGGAGGAGGAAGGCGAACCGCTGCTGCTGGCCATCGTGCGCGACAGTTCGACCCGCAAGCAGGCCGAATGCGAACTGCGCTACGCCAAGGAGGCGGCCGAGGCCGCCAACCGCACCAAGAGCGAATTCCTTGCCAACATGAGCCACGAGATCCGCACGCCGCTCAACGGCATCATGGGCATGCTGCAACTCTTGCAGGCGGACCCGGCCAAGGCCATGCGCAAGGTGTACTGCTGCTGGGCGACATCCTGGACCTTTCGCGCATCGAGGCGGGCAAGCTGGAACTGCACGACGAGCCGTTCGAGGCGCGGGCCGTGCTGGACGAGGTGCGCGGCCTGTTCGAAGGCCCCGCCGCCGAGCGGGGCCTGACCCTGCGGGTGAGCGTGGACGGGCGCATTCCCCGCCACCTGCGCGGCGACGCCATGCGCCTGCGCCAGGTGCTGTTCAACCTGGTGGGCAACGCGGTGAAGTTCACCGACCACGGCGAGGTGGCCGTGGAGGCGTGGCGGGTGCAGGCTTCGCGCTCGCGGGGATGCCGGGTGCTGTTCACCGTGCGCGACACCGGCATCGGCATTGCCGAAGACCGGCTGAAGGACATCTTCGAGCCCTTCGTGCAGGGCGAAACGGCCTCCACCCGCCGCTACCAGGGCGCGGGGCTGGGGCTGCCCATCGTGCGGCGGCTGGTGCGGCTGATGCGCGGCACCATCGCCGTGGAAAGCGCGCCGGAGGCGGGCACCGCGTTCAGCGTCAGCCTGCCCTTCCGCTTCGTGAACAAGGTGGAGGAAGCCGCAGCCGCCCAGCCCGCGGACGACGCCCCGGCCCTGCGCGGCCGGGCCATCCTGCTGGCCGAGGACGACGCGGTGAACCGCCTGGCGGTGACCCGCCTGCTGGAGGGCATGGGCGCGCGGGTGACCACGGCCGACAACGGCGAACGGGCCGTGCAGGCCCTGCTGGCCGACGACTTCGACTGCGTGCTCATGGACATCCAGATGCCCGTCATGGACGGGATGGAAGCCACCCGCCGCCTGCGCGCCCTTGGCCGGGGCGGGCCCCGGACCGGGGCGGGAGTATCCGTCCCCGGCGGCGGGGACATCCCCCGGCTTGATCCGCGCACCCTGCGGGCACGCTCGGCAACGCCCGTCATCGCCCTGACCGCCCACGCCATGCGCGGCGACCGCGAACAGTTCCTGGCGGCGGGCATGGACGGCTACCTGACCAAGCCGGTGGAGGCCGCCACCCTGGCCAGCGCCATCGTGCGGGCCATCCGCGAGCAGGGCCTGCGGGAACGCGAGCCCGACCACGCGATGCAGGCAGGCTGAGCGGCAGCTAGAGGTGGTCCAGCAGGTCCAGCGGATGGGCCAGCAGCACGGAAGCGCCGCTCTCGCGCAGTTCCGCCTCTCCCCGGAAACCCCACAGGCAGCCCACGGCCAGCATGCCCGCGCCGCGCGCGGTGCGCATGTCCACGTTGCTGTCGCCCACGAAGGCCGCGTGCGCCGGGTCCACCCCCAGCGCCCGGGCCGTGGCGATGGCCGCGGCGGGGTCGGGCTTGCGCGGCACGCCGGGGCGCGCCCCGGCCACCACGGCGAACGGCCCCAGCGGGCCGTCGCAATCCGGGGCACCGTCAGGGGCACTATTCGGGGCTCCGCCTGGGGCATCACCCCCGCCGCAGCCCGCGCCATCGAAGAAGCTGCCCACCATCAGGCGGGTGAAGGCGTGCGGCTTGTTGGACAGCACGCCCAGCGGCAGCCCGGCGGGGGCCAGCGCGGCCAGCAGTTCGCGGATGCCGGGATAGGGCGCGCTCTTGGCCGACCAGCGCGCGCCGTATTCGTCGCGCATGCGGGCCACCAGGGCGGCCACGGCGGTCTCCGTGGCGGCGCCGGGCGGGGTGCCCGGCGGCAGCGCGCGCCGGAACAGGGTTTCCACCCCGTCGCCCACTAACTGGCGGTAGGCGTCCACGGGATGGGCGGAAAAGCCCTGCGCCAGCAGGCAGGCGTTGGCCGCGTCGGCCAGGTCCTCCAGCGTGTCCAGCAGGGTGCCGTCAAGGTCGAAGATGATGGCGTGTATGGGCATGGACCTCACCTATCGCGTCCCATGGGTACTGTACAGGATGCGGACGCTCCCACCCCCGCCGGACGCCGGATTCCTTGCTGCCGTGTAAAAAAAGCTGACACCTCGCCCCGGCCCCGCGCCCGGCAGACCGACCGCAACCGGATGCGGGCACCCGCAACAACACTAATATACTGTTTTTTAAAATAATATCCTGAAAGACACCAATACCCCGCCCGCAACCGCCCCACCGCAATGCGTTACGCCTTTACTCGTGCCACTCGGGCAGCCGTACCGCCAGGTCGCGCCGGTGGCCGGTTGGCGGGCTGTCTCTAGGATTCCGAACAGTCGCGCCGTCCCGTTCGCGCGCGTTCCGCAACATGCCCGGCTCCCCGGTCTCCCGAATCATCGAAAACAAATTATCTCGGTATATTATCGCATCACACCCGCATTCGTTCCTTTTGGCACAACCGTTGCTACCTCCGGCTCGTCCCACTGCGCCGCGAGGGGTGCACGGGGGCGGAGGCTGGGTAAACGGGTATGCATCACGCATCGAGTTTCACGGAGGAACCGGAATGAGCTTTCCAAGACAAGTCTTCGAATTCCTGAAGGCTGGCTCCATCGCCCACGCGCAGTGGGATATCGAGGTGTCCACGTCCATCATCAAGAACAGAAAGAAACTGATCATCCTCGGCATCCTGCTGCTGCCGATCCTGATGTTCAGCTTCGCCGAAGCGGGCTCCATGCTGGGCAGCAAGATCACCGGCTGCATCGGCGCGGGCGGGGGCTTCATCATCACCCCGGCGCTGATGGCCGCGGGGGTCAAGGGCATCCTGGCCGTGGGCACTGACCTGTTCCACATCTTCGCCAAGGCCATCATGGGCACCACGGTGCACAAGAAGCTGGGCAACGTGTCGGTGAAGCTGGCCATCGCCTTCCTGATCGGTTCGGGCGGGGGCACCTTCATCGGCGGGGCCATCAACAAGGGCCTGTACAACACCGACCCGCTGCTGTCGGAACTGTTCATCAGCTCCATCTACGCGGTGCTGCTGGGCTTCCTGGGCTTCTACGCCCTGTTCGACTTCCTGAAGGCCAGCAAGGCCGGCGGCGGCGGCGACGCCCACGGCGGCAGCAGCGGCGCCACGGGCCTGTCCGTCAAGTTGCAGGCCATGAACATGCCGCCCATGATCACCTTCGACGAAGACCTCGTGCCCGGCGGCCGCCGCATTTCCGGCTGGATCGTCGCCGCGGGCGGCATGGTGGTGGGCATCCTGGCCGCCATCATGGGCGTGGGCGGCGGCTTCGTCACCTTCCCCATGTTCGTGTACATCTTCGGCGTGTCGTCCATGACCACCGTGGGCACCGACATCCTGCAGATCATCTTCACCGCCGGTCTCGGCGCCATCGCCCAGTACGCCATCTACGGCTACGTGTTCTACACCCTGGCCATGGGCATGCTCATCGGCTCGCTGCTGGGCATCCAGGTCGGCGCGCTGACCACCAAGGTGGTCAAGGGCATTCACATCCGCGGCTTCTACGCCATCTCGATCATCGCGGGCTTCATCAACCGCGCCGCCACCCTGCCCAAGAAGCTGGTGGAACTGGAAGTGATAAACCTGTCCAAGGACCTTGTGGGCAACATCGAATTCGTGGGCAACATCATCTTCTGGGTGGTGGTGGCCTTCTTCGGCGTCTGGGTGTTCGGCAAGTTCTTCGCCAACATCGGCAAGCTGAGAGCGGAGGCGTAACATGCTTATCCACAGCAAGAGCAGTTTCATGAAGGGCCTGCTGCTCATGGGCTCCTTCTGCGCGGTTGGAATACTCGGACGACCTGTTCAACAAGCTGTCCAAGGGCTCGTCCTACTTCATCCCCGAAACCCAGAGGCGCGTCGAACCGCTGAAGGGCAAGGTCGTCGAAGTGGCTTACTCCTCCAAGAAGGCTGACGACGCCGCCAAGGTGTTCGCCGCCGTGGGCGTGACCGCCACCGCCGAAGGCTCCACCCTGAAGGTGCAGGGCGACCTGGGCACGCTGCTCGCCGCCGCCGTGGCCGACTCCGACGCCATGTACAAGAACGACGGCAAGGCCGTTTCCGCGCGCTACGCGGGCATGGACCACATGACGGTCATGGAGGCCTGGTGGGAAGGGCTGAACCCCATGATCAAGGCGCTGCAAAAGAACAAGATGGTGGAAGAAGCCAGCGTCGTGGACTCCGTGCTGAAGCGCGCCGTGGAAACCGGCTACAACTTCTACGGCATCCCGGCCGCCAAGGTCATGGACAAGCTGGGCGTGATGATCGGCCTGCTGGTCTTCTACGTGCTGTATACCGTGTGGTACGGCTTCGCCATCTTCGAACTGTTCGACGGCATCGGCCTGACCATGAAGAAGTCCAAGATCAAGCAGGAAGCGTAGCCGCGCCTGCCTGACCGCATGACGACCACGGCCCCTTCGCCACCCGGCGGAGGGGCCGTTCCCTTTTCGCGTCCGCGCCGGAAAAGATTCCTTGCGCCCCACCTCTTGCGGGATGAGTGATTCATGGTATGGTGGGAACACTCGCCCGCATTTCCGGCCCGGCCGGATTCGCCGCGCTGCCCACGCGCGCCTGCGGGCTTCGGCATCCGGTACCCACGGGGCCTTCACGCGCCCCGTTTCGCCGCACCGTCCCTCTCCGGCATTTTCCGGTCATCTCCGGAGAGCCTGGCGCGGCCCACCTTCATCCGCAAGGAGAACGCCATGCCGTCCAATTTCACCCGCCGCTGTTTCATGTCCCTGTGCGCCTCGGCCACCCTGGTGGCCGCCGGCACCCGCCTGCTCGGCCCCTCGGTGGCCCACGCCGCCGACGCCCCCGACGCCTTCCCCATGCCGCCGCTGCCCTACCCCGAAAACGGGCTGGAACCCGCCATCAGCGCGCGCACCATCTCGTTCCACTACGGCAAGCACACCGCCGCCTACTACGCCAACATGAACAAGGCCGTGGCAGGCACCCCGCTGGCCTCCATGAAGCTGGAGGAAGTGGTCAAGTCCGTGGCGGGCGACCCGGCCAAGGCCGGGCTGTTCAACAACGCCGCCCAGTCCTGGAACCACACCTTCTACTGGGCGGGCATGAAGCCCGGCGGCGGCGGCACGCCCCCCGCCAAGGTGGCCGACGCCCTGTCCGCCGCCTTCGGCTCCGTTGACGCCTGCGTGACCCAGCTTTCCGACGCCGCCAAGACCCAGTTCGCCAGCGGCCTGGCTGGCCAAGGGCCGCGAAAACGGCAAGGACGTGCTGAAGGTACTGAAGACCGGCAACGCCGAAAATCCCATCACCCAAGGCTATACCCCCATCCTCACCATCGACGTGTGGGAACACGCCTACTACCTGGACTACCAGAACAAGCGCCCCGACTACGTCCAGGCCTTCTTCGACAAACTGGTGAACTGGGACGAAGTGGCCAAGCGGTTGTAGACCCGCATTTACTGACTATTCCCAAAAAGGAAACCGGGGAGGGGACCTTTTGAAAAAGGTCTCCCTCCCCGGCCCCCTCCCCCCCAAACTTTTTGTTAGGGGGGAGGGGTTTTTTATGCGTAGTGCACATGCAGTTGCCATGGCGTAACATGAGCATCCGACTAGAATTACAAACCCCACCCAATTGAAAAGTTTTGGAAGATAGGGGTCCGGGGAAAGAAACCTT
>JALHHV010000309.1 GCA_022837365.1 Desulfovibrio sp.
GCCTTCCCCACCCGCAACCTCATCGAGATCATGGGCCACTACCGCTCCGAACGCCTGGCCCTGACCCTGACCGGCAGCGAAGGCCCCTGCGGCATCACCGGCCCCGACGACAGCGAGTACACCGTGATCATCATGCCCATGAAGATCGTGGAAGAGACCTATTACAGCGAAGAGGAAGTGTAGCGCGCAGCGCCGCTTTGGTATCTTCGCAGGCCGTCGGAGGAAGGGGTTTACGTTTTTTTACGCCTCCGGCGGGCAGGGGCTGCCGCCCCTGCACCCTGCAAATGGAGTTTATGACGTGCCGTGCCGGATGCGAGGAGTATTCGTGCGCCCCTAGTGTCTCATTTGTGAGACAAGTTCACTAGAGAATGGGGTGCAGGGGCGGCAGCCCCTGCCCGCCGGAGGCTGAAAAAAATGGCGCGCCGCACGGTTAGAACATCCACAAGTTGGAGACGATCCCAAAGATGACCACTCCCACGGGACAGACCTATACCGCGGACAGCATCACGATCCTCGAGGGTCTTGCCGCTGTCCGCAAGCGCCCCGCCATGTACATCGGGTCTACCGATGCGCGGGGCCTGCACCACCTTGTGTACGAGGTGGTGGACAACTCCATCGACGAGGCCATGGCCGGGTATTGCTCGCGCATCGTGGTCAAGCTGCACCTCGACAACAGCGTGACCGTCAGCGACAACGGGCGCGGCATTCCGGTCGACCTGCACCCCAAGGAGGGCAAGCCCGCGGTGGAGGTCGTCATGACCAAGCTGCACGCGGGCGGCAAGTTCGACAACAACGCCTACAAGGTGTCGGGCGGCCTGCACGGCGTGGGCGTGAGCTGCGTCAAGGTGCACTTCAAGCCCGACGAGGAGATCTTCGAGACGTTGCAGTTCTCGTACGAAACGCTGCGCAAGCGCTTCGAAGAGCTGGCCTACCTGAACAAGGGCCTGGAAATCGAGTTCACCGACGAGCGCAGCGCGGAAACCCACGTGTTCCGCGCCGACGGCGGCATCCGCCAGTTCGTGAAGGACCTGAACTCCGGCGAGAGCGGCATCCACCCCATCATCGACGGGGAAGGCATGACCGACGGTGTGACCGTGGACTTCGCCCTGCAATACAACGCGGGGTACAAGGAAAACGTGCTCACCTTCGCCAACAACATCCGCACCAAGGAAGGCGGCACGCACCTGGCCGGGTTCAAGACCGCCCTCACCCGCGCCATCAACGGCTACATCAAGAGCCAGCCCGACCTGACCAAGAAGCTCAAGGGCACCGCCCTGTCCGGCGACGACGTGCGCGAAGGCCTGACGTCTGTGGTCTCGGTGAAGCTGCCGCAGCCCCAGTTCGAGGGCCAGACCAAGACCAAGCTCGGCAACAGCGAAATCGCGGGGCTGGTGGCCGGCATCGTGTACGACAAACTGAACGTGCACTTCGGCGAGAACCCCAAGGACGCCCGCCTGATCATCGACAAGGCCGTGGACGCCGCCCGCGCCCGCGACGCCGCCCGCCGGGCCAAGGAACTGGTGCGCCGCAAGGGCGCGCTGTCCGACAACTCGCTGCCCGGCAAGCTGGCCGACTGCCAGTCCAAGGACCCCGCGGAATCCGAACTGTTCATCGTGGAAGGCGACTCCGCAGGCGGTTCGGCCAAGCAGGGCCGCGACCCCTCCACCCAGGCCATCCTGCCGCTGCGCGGCAAGATCCTGAACACCGAGCGCACCCGCTTCGACAAGATGCTGGCCAACAAGGAAGTGAAGGCCCTCATCACCGCCATGGGCGCGGGCATCGGCGAGGATGACACCGACTACGACAAGCTGCGCTACCACAAGGTGGTCATCATGACCGACGCCGACGTGGACGGCGCGCACATCCGCACCCTGTTGCTGACCTTCTTTTTCCGGCAGTATCAGGAACTCATCGACCGGGGCCACCTGTTCATCGCCCAGCCGCCCCTGTACCGGGTGCACAGCAGCCGCTTCGAAAAGTTCATCAAGGACGACCCCGAACTCAACGCCTTCCTGCTGGAACGCATCAGCAACGACATCACCATCCGCACCGAATCGGGCTGCGCCTTCACCGGGCCGGACATCGTCTCGCTCATGAAGGCCATCGAACTGGTGTCCGGCAAGGTGTCCGATGTGGAGAACATCGGCATCGCCCGCGAACTGTTCCTGGCCTTCATCGAGTATCAAACCCGCATCGAACCCCAGTGGTTCACCGAAGAAGATCCCAACGGCCTGCGCCAGTGGCTGGCCGGCCGGGGCTACTCCGTGTCCGCCGAGCACGAGGAAGCCGACGAGGGCAGCCGCACCTTCGTGGTCTTCGAGGACGCCAACGGCCACCGCACCCGCGTGGGCGCCGAGTTCTTCCATTCCAAGATGTACCGCCAGGCCTGGGATGCCCTGGCCGATATCCGCACCCGCTGCGGCAGCCTGCGCTGCTCCGTGGACCGCAAGGGTGAAACCACCGAAGCCGAGGACATCTTCGACCTGTTCCGCATCGTGCTGGACGAGGCCCGCAAGGGCATCAACATCCAGCGCTACAAGGGCCTGGGCGAAATGAACCCGGAACAGCTGTGGGTCACCACCATGAACCCGGAAAACCGCACCCTGCTGCGCGTCAACGTGGACGACGCCGAAGAAGCCAGCGAAGCCTTCGAACAACTCATGGGCGACCGCGTGGAGCCCCGCCGCGAGTTCATCGAGCGCAACGCCCTGTCCGTGCAGGAACTGGATATCTAGGGGAAGTTGCCTGTTGGGAATGCGGGGCGCTGCCCCGCACCCCGCAAGGGGGCCGCGCCCCCTTGACCCCTTGTATGGGGAGTGCAGGGGACGGCAGCCGTTAGGTGAGCGCGTAGCGCGAACCTTACGGATGGCGATCGCAGCGCGCGACAGCCCCCTGTCCGCCGGAGGCGTATAAAAATCTGTTCTCTCCGGGCATAGCCGCAACGGCAACCGTCCATCGAGAAGCGAGGCAAACCAGTGTCGCAACAGGTCAGCATAGAAAAGGAGCTCAGGAAGTCGTACCTTGAGTACTCCCTGAGCGTGATCATCGGCCGCGCCATCCCGGATGCGCGCGACGGCCTGAAGCCGGTGCACCGGCGCATCATGTTCGCCCAGCACGAGCTGGGCAACGGCTACACCCGCCCGCCCAAGAAGTCGGCGCGCGTGGTCGGTGACGTCATCGGCAAGTACCACCCGCACGGCGACTCCGCTGTGTACGACGCCCTGGTCCGCATGGCGCAGGATTTCTCCATGCGCGACCCGCTGGTGGACGGGCAGGGCAACTTCGGCTCCATCGACGGCGACGCCGCGGCGGCCATGCGCTACACCGAAGTGCGCATGTCCCGCCTGGCGGGCGAATTCCTTGCCGACATCGACAAGGAGACCGTGGACTTCCGGCCCAACTACGACAACACCCTGCTCGAACCTTCGGTGCTGCCCACCAAGGTGCCGAACCTGCTGCTGAACGGTTCGTCGGGCATCGCGGTGGGCATGGCCACCAACATCCCGCCCCACAACCTGGGCGAACACCGTGGAAGACCTGATGGACCACGTGAAGGGTCCGGACTTCCCCACGTCGGGCTTCGTGTACGCCGGGCAGGGCCTGTACGACGCCTACACCACCGGGCGCGGCACCGTGAAGGTGCGCGGCCGGGTGGAGATAGAAGAGCGCAAGAAGGGCCTGCAAGCCATCGTCATTCGGGAAATCCCCTTCGCCTTGAACAAGTCGAGCCTGGTGGAGAAGATCGCGGCGCTGGTCAACGAGCGCAAGATCGACGGCGTGGCCGACCTGCGCGACGAATCGGACCGCAAGGGCATCCGGGTGGTCGTCGACCTCAAGCGCGGCACCATCCCCGACATCGTGGTCAACGCGCTGTACAAGTACACGCCGCTGGAAACCTCGTTCGGCATCAACATGCTGGCCGTGGTGGGCAACCGGCCGCAGCTGTTGAACCTGAAGCAGGCGCTGGAAATCTTCCTCGAGCACCGGCGCGAGGTGATCATCCGCCGCACCCGGTACGACCTGCGCAAGGCCGAGGCGCGCGCCCACATCCTGGAAGGCCTGCGCATCGCCCTCGACAACATCGACGAGGTCGTCGCCCTGATCCGCGCGTCCAAGACGCCGCAGGACGCCAAGGATGCCTTGATGGGCCGCTTCGACCTGTCCGAGGCGCAGGCCCAGGCCATCCTGGACATGCGCTTGCAGCGCCTGACCAACCTCGAACACGAGAAGTTGGTCGAGGAATACAACGAGCTGCTCAAGAAGATCGAGTTCTTCAAGTCGGTGCTGGAAAACCCCGAAGTGCTGCGCTCGGTCATCCGCGAGGAAATCAGCGAACTGCGCGACACCTTCGCCACCAAGCGCCGCACCGAAGTGCTGGAAGAAGAACTGGACGGCATCGACATCGAGGACCTCATCCCCGACGAGGACGTGGTCATCACCCTGTCGCGCCGCGGCTACATCAAGCGCACCACGCTGGACAACTACCAGCAGCAGCGCCGGGGCGGGAAGGGCACTTCCTGACCACCACCAACCACCAGTACCTGCTGCTGTTCACCAACCACGGCCGCATGCACCAGATCAAGGTGCACCGCGTGCCCGAGGGCAGCCGCACGGCCAAAGGCGTGCACATCGCCAACCTGGTCCAACTGGACAAGGACGAACTGGTCACCAACGTGCTCACCGTGCGCGAGTTCGCCGAGGACCGGTACTTCCTGTTCGTGACCCGGCGCGGCATGGTCAAGCGCTCCAGCGCATCGCTGTACGCCAAGTGCCGCAAGACCGGCCTCATCGCCGTGGGCCTGCGCCCCGACGACGAGCTGATCATGGTGCGCGAGGTGGACGAGCACTGCCACATCGTGCTCACCACCGGCGACGGCATGGCCATCCGCTTCCAGTGCGAGGACGTGCGCCCCATGGGCCGCAGCGCCACCGGGGTCAAGGGCATCGCCCTGCGCGGCAAGGACCGCGTGGTGGCCTGCGTCATCCTGGCCGAGGAAGACACCACCTCCATGATCATGTCCGTGTCCGCCAACGGCTTTGGCAAGCGCACCAAGGCCGACCTGTACCGCGTGCAGTCGCGTGGTGGCGTGGGGGTCAAGAACTTCAAGGTCACCCCCAAGACCGGCGAGGTCATCGG
>JALHHV010000310.1 GCA_022837365.1 Desulfovibrio sp.
GCGTCGCGCTTGCGGCGGCTGCCGATCATGCCCACGTAGCGGGCCGGGGTGCGCAGGGCGCTGGCCAGCACCTCGCCGTCGTTGCGGTGCCCGCGCGTGACGATGACCACGTAGCAGTCCTCGTGCAGGCCCAGCCCCGCCAGCCAGTCGCCGCCCTGTCCGACGCAACGCACGTCATCCGCGCCGGGCAACCGGTCGGCCCTGGCGAAATCGGGCCGGTCGTCCACCACCGTGACCCGGAACCCGGCCAGCGAGGCCATCAGCGCCACCTGCCGCCCCACGTGCCCGGCCCCGGCGATGACCACCCGCCCCGGCGAGGCCACGGGGTCCGCCAGCAGGGACAGGCCGCCCGCCTCCACGCACAGCGGCCCGCTGGCCGAGGCCACGGCCTTGCGCAGTTCGGCCAGCGCACCGGGCTCCAGCGCCAGGTCGCCGCTGACGTCAGCCCCCTGCCCGTCGCCCGCCAGCAGCAGGCGGCGGCAGTCGGGAGCGGCATCGGGGCGCAGCACGTTGACCAGCACGCAGCGCCGCCCCTGCGTGGTCAGACGGTCCGCTTCGCGCAGCATGGACGCCAGGCGCGGGCAGGACGCGGCGCGCAGCGGTTCCACGTACAGTTGCACCCGGCCGCCGCAGATCATGTCCGACCCGGCGGCCTCGTCGGCGGACAGGTCGAAGGTATGCCCCCGCCCACGGTGCCCTCGAAGCCGCCGCCCGCTCCGTCGGGGCGCACGAACAGCCGCGCCCCGGCCATGCGCGGAGCGGAGCCTTCCGCCGTGACGATGGTGGCCAGCGCGGCCGCGCCATCGCGCTCCAGCGCGTCGGCCAGTTGCCCGAAAAACTGCGTCATGGTCGTACTCCCTTGGCAAGGGTGATGATGTCCCAGTGGTTTCCGTCGCGGCGGATGCGCCCCCGCACCGGTCCCAGCCGCCGCAGCGGACTGCCGCAGCGGCACGGCGGCGGTAGCAGGGCCGCCGCGTCGCCGGTGCGGTAGCGCAGCAGCACCATGGCCTCGGCGGCAAGGGTGGTCACCACCACCTCGCCGGTCTGGCCGTCCGGCAGCGGAGCCCCGGTGAGCGGGTGGACGATCTCCACGAAAATGTCCGCCTCGCGCAGGTGAAAGCCGTGGTGGGCGGCGCATTCCACGCCGCCGCCGTAACCCGTTTCGGTCATGCCCCAGTGGTCGAACACCTCGCACCCGAAGGCCGCGCGCACCCTGTCCGCCGTTTCCGGCGGGGTGGCCTCCGCGCTGAGCAGGCAGGCGCGCGGGCGGGAGGCGGGAGCCTGCCCCGACAGCACGGCCTCGGCCATGGCGCGGGCCTGCGTCGGCGTGGCGACAAAGACGTGCGCTCCGGATTGCGCCAGCAGGGCGGCGTGCTCCGGCCCGCTGGCCTCCGGGGGCAGCAGCGCCGGATGCATGCCGGAGCGGCGCAGGCCCCGGCCCAGCAGGTCGCCCACGCTGTCCGGCCGCTGGCCGGGCATGAGCACGGCCACCACGTCGCCGGGGCGGCACAGGGTGGTCATGCCCACGGCAAAGAAGTCCACGGTGCGTTCGATGTCCGCGTCCGCGAAGCGCAGCCGTTTTGGTGCTCCGGTACTGCCCGACGTGGGCAGGGTGACGACGCGGGCCACGGCGTCGTCGGCCACGCGCAGCAGGGCGTCACCATCCTCGCGCAGGTCGTCGGCCGTGGTGAAGGGCAGGCCGGGCAGGTCGTCAAGCGAACGGGGCAGGGGCAGGCCCGCCAGCCGGGCGCGGTAGAATGGCGCATCGAGGGCGCGGCGCACGGCCCCGCGCAGCAGTTCGTCCTGCCGGACGCGCACCGTGGCCGGGGAAAGTTCGTCGGAGGGAATGGACAACCGCGCGGCCAGCCACGGGTCCAGCGGGGAACGCGCAGGAAACGCGGAGTGCCGGGTCATGCGCCCTCCCCCGCATCCGGTTCGATTGCGTTTCCTTCTCCCCCGGTCCTTCCCGTTCCGCGAGGCGCGCCGTTGCGGTGCAGCGGCGTGCCGCCCGCCGAGGTCAGGTTCCAGGCGCAGAACGGCACCATGCGGCCGTCCGGGGCGGCCACGTGGATGCAGCAGCCGCGCAGCCGTTCGGTGTCCAGAGTCCAGGCATCCTGAAAGGCCATGCCGGACACGGTGAACCGCCGCCCGGCGCGGGCCAGGAAGCGTTCGAAATCGTCGCGGGGCGGCGCGGCGGGGGTATCGGTTCCTCCCTCCGGCGCCCGCCATTGACGGCGCACGAAGGCCCGCGCCCGTTCCGCGCCCAACGCGGCGGGGATGGGGGCCGGGGCGATGACGCCCGTACTATCGCCGCGGTTGCCGCCATTGCTGCCGCCATTGCTGCCGCCGGTCCCGCAGCAAGCCCCGCCCGCCGGTTCCAGCCCGCCGCCCTCGTGGGCCAGGAACGTGCCGCTGAAGGAGCACTGGGCGTGCTCGCACCCTGGCGGATGCAGGTGGGCCAGCGGTATCAGCCCGCCGGTCTGGTCGCGCACCGCGCGCATGACCTCGGGCAGGGTGATCCGCGCCGCCTCGCGCGGGGATTCCCCTGCCTCGCCGTCCGCAGCGTCCGGTTCACCGAAGCCCTCGTACCGGCCGAAGAAGCTCACCGGCTGGAAATGCACCCCGCGCACCACGGGCGCCCGGGACAGGCCGAAGCGCACGATGTCGCCCAGGCAGTGGTCGTTGACCCCGCGCGCCACGGTGCACACCAGCACCACGCCCAGCCCGGCCGCCGCGCAGGCGTCCACGGCGCGCACCTTGTCCGCGTGCAGGGGCAGGCCGCGAAGCCGGGCGGTGGCCGCGTCGTTCGGCCCGTCGAATTGCAGGAACACCGAATCCAGCCCGGCGGCCGCGAGACGCGCGGCGTAGCCCGCCTCTCGCGCCAGGCGCAGGCCGTTGGTGTTCAACTGCACGAAGGGATAGCCCAGGCCGCGCACGGCGGTGACCAGTTGCGGCAGGTCGTGGCGCATGGTCGGTTCGCCGCCGGAAAGCTGGATGTTGGCGTCGCCCGCGCGGGGGCGCAGCGCGGCCAGGCGGGAAACCAGGTCGTTCAGCGAGGGGTCGTCCTCGCAGCGGGATTCGCGGGCATCCTCCGACCCCTGCCCGGCGGACGCGAAGCACACCGGGCAGCGCAGGTTGCAGCGCCCGGTGACTTCGATGAGCAGGGTGCAGGTGTGCTGCCCATGGTCGGGGCACAGCCCACAATCACGCGGGCAGCCCAACACCCGTTCCGTGCCGGGGCCGCGCCGGGCCGTGGGAATCTTGGGGCGCACCCAGCCGGTGAACGCGGGCTCGCCCCGCCACACCGGCGCGGAAAATTCGCCGTGTTCCGGGCAACGCTTGACCAGCAGCACCGTGTC
>JALHHV010000006.1 GCA_022837365.1 Desulfovibrio sp.
TGCGGCACCGGCACCGGGTGCATCGCCGTGACCCTGTGCGCCGAGCGGATGGATATCCACGGAATTGCCTGCGACATCTCGCCTGCGGCGCTGGCCGTGGCCGCCCGCAACATGATCGCGCACCTCGGCGGCGGCAAGCCGGACGCGGCGCGCCAGGCGGCCTTTCTCCGCTGCCAGCCGGTGCTGGCCGACTTCACCCGCCCCCTGTTCCGCGACGGGGCGCTGGACCTGCTGGTCTCCAATCCGCCCTACGTCAGCGAGTTCGAACACGCGGGCCTGGCCCCGGAGGTGCGCGACCGCGAGCCGCGCGCCGCCCTGGTGCCCTGCGCGGGCGGGGGGCTGGATGATGCCGCCACGGTGCAAGGCCGGGCGGACGGCCTGGGCCATGCACGGGTGCTGGTGGCCGAGGCGGGCCGGGTGCTGCGGCCCGGCGGGCTGTTCCTGATGGAGTTCGGCAGCGCGCAGGGGCAGGCCGTGGCCGCCCTGTTCGCGCCGCATGCGCCGCTGTGGGCCGGGGTGGACATCCGGAAGGACCTGGCCGGTCTCGACCGCTTCGTGGTGGCCCGGCGCGAACGGCACGCGTGACGGGGGGGTGCCTGGCGCGGCGGCGCGTAACGCCAACGACACCCGAATGTGTGGTTTTCGCACCACGGCGGCAGGTGCGCAAAAGCCACACAAGTGCGTGAAACACACACTCGCGTGCGCCTCGCAACGCAGGCAACATCTGCAATTCCAGCGCATTGCAAAAGTCTAGATTTTGGCACGGTTCATGC
This sequence comes from Desulfovibrio sp., assembly GCA_022837365.1. Taxonomy (GTDB): domain Bacteria; phylum Desulfobacterota; class Desulfovibrionia; order Desulfovibrionales; family Desulfovibrionaceae; genus Cupidesulfovibrio. The sequence continues at coordinate 774 of JALHHV010000006.1, forward strand.
TCCATCGGCAGCGGAGGGGTTATGAACCAGACCACCATCAAGAAATCCATCGAATGTTCCGGCGTCGGCCTGCACGGCGGCAAGATGGTCCACCTGACCATGCGTCCCGCCCCCGAAGACACCGGCATCGTGTTCGATATCCATACCGCCCAGGGCGTGCGCCGCGTGGCGCCCAATCCCCAGGCCGTGGTCGCCACCGGCCTTGCTACCACCCTCGGCGTGTCCGGCAACGGCCAGGACGCCTCGGTGGCCACCGTGGAGCACCTGCTTGCCGCCATCCGCGGCCTCGAGATCGACAACATGATCATCGAGGTGCAGGGCGGCGAAGTGCCCATCATGGACGGCAGCGCCGCCTCCTTCGTCATGCTGCTGCGCAACGCGGGCATCCGCACCCAGTCGCGCGCCCGCCGCGTGCTGCGCATCGCCAAGCCCATCAGCCACGAGAGCGACGGCAAGTCCATCCGCGCCCTGCCCTACGACGGCTTCCGCGTGGACTACACCATCGACTTCGCCCACCCGCTCATCGGCGTGCAGCACATGAGTCTGGAAGTGACACCCCGCACCTTCGCCGAAGTGGCCAAGGCGCGCACCTTCGGCTTCCTGCGCGAGGTGGAGTACATGCACAGCAAGGGCCTGGCCCTTGGCGGCTCGCTGGACAACGCCGTGGTGCTCGACGACTACGCCGTGCTCAACGACGACGGCCTGCGCTTCCCCGACGAGTTCGTGCGCCACAAGATCCTGGACTTCATCGGCGACATGGCCATGCTGGGCACTCCCCTTCAGGGGCACTTCATCGTGCACTGCTCCGGCCATGCCCTGAACAACGCCTTCCTGCGCGTGCTGACCGAAAACGCGGACATCTACCTGCAGGAAGTGACGCTGGACGAACCCGCCGCCGAAAAGGCCGCCCGCCGTCCCGCCGTGGCCCCGGCCCGTGCTGCGGTCCATGCCGGGCAGCCCGCCACGGTCTAGCCGACTCCCCCCTTTCGCCATTCCGGGCCGCCTTCGGGCGGCCCTTTTTCGTTGCGCGGAATATTCCGGACCGGGACGTGCGCCGTCTTCCGGTGGTGCGTTGCCGCCTTCACGCGCACCCCTGCGAGAGCGGGCGCACCTTATTATAATGAATGGGCGGCGGGGCGGGGCGCCCGACACGCCTCCACGCCCCTACGCCCTCGCAGCGTCGCCCCATAAATTTGCCCCCGCAAAGCCGCGCCGGACGCCAATCCGTCACGCAACGCGCAAAAAAACGCGCATTCCCCCGCTTTTCCCCCTTGCCTTTTCCCAAGGGAGCGGGTAGAAGCGCTTTCTCGTTGGCTGGCGTAGCTCAACTGGCAGAGCAGCTGATTTGTAATCAGCCGGTTGCGGGTTCGAGTCCCATCGCCAGCTCCACAGTGGAGGGGTTCCCGAGTGGCCAAAGGGAACAGACTGTAAATCTGTCGTCGTAAGACTTCGGTGGTTCAAATCCACCCCCCTCCACCACTTGACAAGCTATCTTGGCTGTAGGAGACAGGAAGGCCTGTCGGAGAACTACGGCTTCCTGGAAGTACGGCAGCATGCTGGACGTGCGGGAATAGCTCAAGTGGCTAGAGCATCAGCCTTCCAAGCTGAGGGTTGCGAGTTCGAGTCTCGTTTCCCGCTCCATCCTAGCCCGGGTTCTCCTCAAGCAAGCAATCGGCCCACATAGCTCAGGCGGTAGAGCACTTCCTTGGTAAGGAAGAGGTCATGAGTTCAAGTCTCATTGTGGGCTCCATTTCCGTGCCTAACGATTAACGCAAGAAGAAAACCACGCCAGGGAGAACACCTATGGGTAAGGAAAAATTTGAACGCAAGAAGCCGCATGTCAACATCGGCACCATCGGCCACATCGACCACGGCAAGACCACTCTGACCGCCGCCATCACCAAGGTGGCCGGTCTGCGCGGCAACGGCAAGTTCGTGGCGTTCGACGAAATCGACAAGGCTCCCGAAGAAAAGGAACGTGGCATCACCATCGCCACCGCCCACGTCGAATACGAAACCGCCACCCGCCACTACGCCCACGTGGACTGCCCCGGCCACGCCGACTACATCAAGAACATGATCACCGGCGCCGCCCAGATGGACGGCGGTATCCTGGTGGTCGCCGCCACCGACGGCCCCATGCCCCAGACCCGTGAGCACATCCTGCTCGCCCGTCAGGTCGGCGTGCCCTACCTGGTGGTGTTCCTGAACAAGTGCGACATGGTTGACGACGAAGAGCTGCTCGAACTCGTGGAACTCGAAGTCCGCGAACTGCTCTCGCTCTACGGCTTCCCGGGCGACGACATCCCGGTGATCCGCGGTTCGGCCCTGAAGGCCCTTGAAACCGACGATCCCAACTCCCCCGAAGCCGCTCCGGTCGTGGCCCTGCTCGACGCCTGCGACAGCTACATCCCCGAGCCGCAGCGCGACATCGACAAGCCCTTCCTGATGCCCATCGAAGACGTGTTCTCCATCTCCGGCCGCGGCACCGTGGTGACCGGTCGTGTGGAACGCGGCATCATCAAGGTCGGCGAAGAAGTCGAAATCGTCGGCATCAAGGACACCGTCAAGTCGACCTGCACCGGCGTCGAAATGTTCCGCAAGCTGCTCGACCAGGGCCAGGCCGGCGACAACATCGGCGCCCTGCTGCGCGGCATCAAGCGTGAAGACGTGGAACGCGGCCAGGTTCTTGCCGCGCCCAAGTCCATCAAGCCGCACCGCAAGTTCAAGGCCGAAGTGTACGTCCTGTCCAAGGAAGAAGGCGGCCGCCACACCCCGTTCTTCTCGGGCTACCGTCCGCAGTTCTACTTCCGCACCACGGACATCACCGGCATCATCGCGCTGGCTGACGGCGTCGAAATGGTCATGCCCGGCGACAACTCCACCTTCACCGTGGAACTGATCGCTCCCATCGCCATGGAGCAGGGCCTGCGCTTCGCCATCCGCGAAGGCGGCCGCACCGTCGGCGCGGGCGTGGTCTCCGAAATCCTGGAGTAAACGATGCGCGTCAATCTCCTGCTCGCCTGCACCGAGTGCAAGCGGCGCAATTACGCGACCGTCAAGAACAAGAAGAATACTACCGGCCGCATCGAACTGAAGAAGTATTGTCCCTGGGACAAGAAGCACACGGTTCACCGCGAAACCAAGTAGTATCCTCATAGTGCAGGGCAGTAGCTCTAACGGCTAGAGCGCCGGTCTCCAAAACCGGATGTTGGGGGTTCGAATCCCTCCTGCCCTGCCACTCCTTTCCCAGCGGGACAGCGCACGGCAACGTGCCAAGGCGCCCCACGGCACCTTTCCGCCCGGCCCGGCGAACCCACGGTTCGCCCGCCGGGCGGGCCGGTCCCCCCCGAACGATGGCAAGTCGACCAGTCGAAATGGCTCCAGAGGCGACCATGGCGAAAAAGCAGCAGAACGCGCCCGAGGCGACCCCCGCCGATTCCGGCAACGGCATCGGCGACAAGATCACCCAGCTCAGGGATTACTTCGAGGAAGCCAAGGGCGAACTGCGCAAGGTCACCTGGCCCACGCGCAAGGAAACCACGGCAACGGGCATCGCCGTGCTCGTTCTCGTTTTCGTCATGTCCCTGTTCCTCGGTGTCGTGGACCTTGGGCTGACCAAGCTCGTCGAATACATCCTCTCGTGACGGACACCGAAATGACCGAATCGATCTCCACGGCCGGCAAGGCCCGCTGGTTCATCGTCCACACCTATTCGGGCTTCGAGCAGCGTGTCGAGCAGACCATACGCGAGATGATCCGTACCGGTCAGGCGCAGGGACTCATCGAAGAGGTCGTGGTGCCCACCGAGAAGGTCATCGAGCTCGTCAAGGGCGAGAAGCGGACCTCCACGCGGAAGTTCTACCCCGGGTACGTCATGGTCAAGATGACCATGACCGATTTCTCGTGGCACCTCGTCCAGTCCATTCCCAAGGTTACCGGTTTCGTCGGCGGCAAGAACCGTCCGACTCCCATGCGTGACAGCGAAGCCGAACGCATCCTGACCATGATGGAATCGCGGCAGGAGCAGCCCCGGCCGAAGTTCAACTTCGAGCGCGGGGACGAGGTTCGCGTCATAGACGGGCCTTTCGGCGGCTTCAATGGCGTCGTCGAGGACGTCAACTACGACAAGGGCAAACTCAGGGTGTCGGTCTCCATCTTCGGCAGGCAGACCCCGGTCGAGCTGGACTTCGTCCAGGTTTCCAAGGGCTAGCCCCCTTTCGATGATCTTGCGCGGTAACCATCGCGGCCCGCGCCGCCCATAGAGGGACAGAACAATGGCTAAGAAAGAAGTTGCCAAGATCAAGCTGCAGATTCCGGCCGGGGCGGCCAACCCTTCCCCGCCGGTTGGTCCCGCGCTCGGCCAGCACGGGCTCAACATCATGGAATTCTGCAAGACTTTCAACGCGAAGACCATGGAGCAGAAGGGCATGATCACCCCCGTGGTGATCACCGTCTACTCCGACCGTTCCTTCACGTTCATCACCAAGACCCCCCCTGCTTCCGTGCTGCTGCTGAAGGCCGCCAAGCTCGAAAAGGGCTCTGGCGAACCGAACCGGAACAAGGTCGGCTCGGTGAACATGGCGCAGGTTGAAGAGATCGCGAAGCTGAAGCTGCCCGACCTCACCGCCAAGGATCTCGATGCGGCCACCCGCTCCATTCTGGGCACCGCCCGGAGCATGGGCATCGAAATCAAGTAGCGTTTCGGATCAGTTGCACTGCCGTCCGCCGACACGGTCGGCCTTCCCGGCCAAGCCGGGGCGCATCCCCTGCACACAGCGGGGCGCGTGACCAAGGCGGCAGGAGATTGCGAACGTCAGCAAAAGGAAAAGGTGGGTACAATGCCCAAGCACGGCAAGAAATATCGCTCGGCGACGGAAGGACGCGACATCGCCGAACGTTTTGCTCTCGAAGACGCGGTGGCCAAGTCCCTCGCGGCTTCGTTCGCCAAGTTCGACGAAACCGTCGACGTGGCCATCTGCCTCGGCGTCGATCCCAAGTACTCGGACCAGATGGTGCGCGGCGCCGTCACCCTGCCCCATGGCCTCGGCAAGACCGTGCGCGTGGCGGTGTTCTGCAAGGGTGACAAGGAAGCCGAAGCCAAGGCCGCCGGCGCCGACTTTGCCGGCGCCGAAGAACTAGTCGCCAAGATCAAGGAAGGCTGGCTGGACTTCGACAAGGCCATCGCCACCCCCGACGTCATGGCTCTGGTCGGCCAGATCGGCCGCGTGCTCGGCCCCCGCGGCCTGATGCCCAACGCCAAGACCGGCACCGTCACCTTCGACGTGGCCACCGCAGTGAAGGAAACCAAGGCTGGCCGCGTGGAATTCAAGGTCGACAAGGCGGGCGTGCTGCATGCCCCGCTCGGCAAGGTGTCCTTCGGTTCCGAAAAGATCCTGGGCAACCTGAAGTCGCTGCTTGAAACCGTGAACCGCCTGAAGCCCGCCACGGCCAAGGGCACCTACATGAAGGCCATGGCGGTCTCCACCACCATGGGCCCCGGTTTCAAGGTCGACCCGACCACCATCAAGAAGTTCCTCGAAGGCTAACCCCCTTCGTTGATATTTGGCCCGGTTGCTGCGCAGCCGGGCCTTTACCGGCAACAGGCCCGGAAATACGAGTCGAAGAAAGCAGGCGGCGGGGGTTCTCCACCCTTGCGTTAAGTCCTGCCGAGACCACAGTGTCTTTGGCTCGGCATTTCCACCCAGACACACCCGAACCTGAGGAGAGTCACGTGAACAGGTCCGAGAAAGCAGCCATCATCGAGCAGCTCAAGGCTCGTGCTGAAGGCGCTTCCATCGCGGTCGTGACCGACTTCAAGGGTATGTCGGTGGAAGAGCTGACCCGTCTCAGAGTGAAGCTTCGTGAAAACGGCGCGGAATACCACGTCGTGAAGAACACCCTGGCACGGATCGCCTTTACCGACGGAGCGCATGACGTCATCAAAGACGTGTTCAAAGAGAACTGCGCCGTCGCCCTTGGGTTCGCTGATCCCGTCGCTGTGGCAAAGGCGGTTACCGACTTTGCCAAGACGAGCAAGATCTTCACGGTGCGCCACGGCAGCCTTGAAGGCAAGTTCCTTTCCGGGGAACAGGTCTCTGACCTCGCCAAGCTGCCCAGCAAGCCCGAACTGATCGCGCGCGCTCTTGGCACGATGAACGCCGTGCCCACCAACTTCGTTTCGCTGTTCGCCAACATCATCCGTGGCCTTCTCTACGCCCTGAAGGGCATTGAAGAGAAGAAGGCCGCGGCCTAGGCAACACCGGAATCGAACCCAACCCTTACGCCAAAGACACCCGAAAGGAGCAAATCATGTCCAGCATCACCAAGGAACAGGTCGTCGAATTCATCGCCAACATGACCGTCCTCGAACTTTCCGAGTTCATCAAGGAACTTGAAGAAAAGTTCGGCGTGTCCGCCGCCGCTCCGGCCATGGCCATGGTTGCCGCCGGCCCGGCCGAAGCCGCCCCGGCCGAAGAAGAAAAGACCGAATTCGACGTCATCCTCAAGGCCGCCGGCGCCAACAAGATCGGCGTCATCAAGGTGGTCCGCGCCCTGACCGGCCTTGGCCTGAAGGAAGCCAAGGACAAGGTCGACGGCGCTCCCTCCACCCTGAAGGAAGCCGTTTCCAAGGAAGAAGCCGAAGAAGCCAAGAAGCAGCTGGTGGAAGCCGGCGCCGAAGTCGAAGTCAAGTAGACTCGATTCGCTGCGCCGCACAGGCGATCGGAACAGCGCGGGCGAGTTCATCGCCCGCGCTTCTTCTGCTTTATCGCCTTGTCCGGCATCCTCGGCATTTCGGGTGGCGGCCATGCGCCGGACATATGCCGACAGGCGCGGCACATGCGGGCGGCACGGCGTCGCGGGACGGAAAGGGACGAGAGGGGACGGGGCGGCATGCCGCCGCGCCGGACGGGAAGCAGTCGTGTGGCAAGCCGCACAGGCTTGCAAAATTTTTCCGAAACGACTATTGTTGCAATTTGGTCGAACTCACTTCGCACCAACCCAGCTCCTGACCCGGGCGGTACGTTGTACGCTGCACCCCTCTTTCCCACCCCCCGAACCGACAGCCTTTCCGGTGGGCGCGTCGCTCTTGTCGCGCGTCCGCTTAGCCTCGTCCGCGGCACGGCGTTGAAGGGACACCCCCTTCACGCGGCCGCCTTTCGTTGTCGCTTCGCCCCGGCAGCCATGCGCCACGCGCCCGCTGCCCCCGAAACGCGGGACGCCGGCCACGCCGCCCGTCCCGCCGCCCAGCGTGCCGTGCACGCGTCCGCTCCATCCGACCCGCACGGGTCGTTCGGCCTCTCGCGCTGAGAGCCCCGCCGGAAAACCGTCTTTCTGAGGTGAAACCATGGGCCAACTCACGAAAAAGTTCGGCAAGATTCCCGTATCGCTCGGCATTCCGCACCTCCTGAACCTTCAGGTGGACTCGTACATCAAGTTCCTTCAGGAAGGCATTGCCGAACGCAAGCCCGACGAGGGCCTTGAAGGGGTCTTCCGGTCCGTGTTCCCCATCGAGGACTTCAACCGCACCGCCAGCCTCGAATACGTCAGCTACGACATCGGCGAGCCCAAGTTCGACCAGGCGGAATGCATCTCGAAGGGCCTCACCTACGAAGCGCCCATCCGCATCAAGGTGCGGCTCGTGGTCTACGACGTGGACGACGATTCCGGCAACCGCACCATCCGCGACATCAAGGAACAGGACATCTATTTCGGCACCCTGCCGCTGATGACCGAGAAGGGCACCTTCATCATCAACGGCACCGAGCGCGTCATCGTCAACCAGTTGCAGCGCTCGCCGGGCATCATCTTCGAGCACGATTCGGGCAAGACCCATTCCAGCCGCAAGGTGCTGTACTCCTGCCGCGTCATTCCCATGCGCGGCTCGTGGCTCGACTTCGACTTCGACCACAAGGACATCCTGTACGTCCGCATCGACCGCCGCCGCAAGATGCCCGCCACCATCCTGTTCAAGGCCATGGGCATGAACAAGACGGACATCCTGGACTACTTCTACAAGAAGGAGTTCTACCGCCTGTCCGACGACGGCCGCGTGTTCTGGGAAGTGCAGAAGGACATGTTCCGCAAGGATTCGGCCTTCGCCGACATCGCGGGCGCCGACGGCACCGTGTTCGTCAAGGCGGGCAAGCCCATCACCAAGCGCGCCTGGCGCCAGATCTGCGAAGCCGGCCTCGAAGCCCTCGAAGTGGCCCCCGACACCCTGGACGGCCTGTTCCTGGCCGAGGACGTGGTGAATCCCTCCACCGGCGAAGTGCTGGCCGAGGCCGCCGACGAAGTGACCCCCGGCGTGCTGGAGCGCCTGCGCGAGGCGGGCATCGACCGCCTGCCCATCCTGCACACCAAGGGCATCGACACCTCGTCCTCGCTGCGCGACACCCTGGTGCTGGACAAGACCGCCGACAAGGAAGCCGCCCAGGTGGAAATCTACCGCCGCCTGCGCCCCTCGTCGCCGCCCACGCCCGAGATCGCGGAAAGCTTCTTCGACAACCTGTTCCGCAGCCCGGACTACTACGACCTTTCCCCGGTGGGTCGCTACAAGCTGAACCAGCGCCTTGGCCTCGACCAGTCGCTGGACCTGCGCGTGCTGACCGACGAGGACATCCTGACCGCCATCAAGGTGCTGGTGCACCTCAAGGACAGCCACGGCCCGGCCGACGACATCGACCACCTGGGCAACCGCCGCGTGCGGCCCGTGGGCGAACTGGTGGAAAACCAGTACCGCATCGGCCTCGTGCGCATGGAACGGGCCATCAAGGAACGCATGAGCCTGCAGGAAGTCTCCACGCTCATGCCGCACGACCTGATCAACCCGAAGCCCGTGGCCGCCGTGCTGAAGGAATTCTTCGGCACCTCGCAGCTCTCGCAGTTCATGGACCAGACCAACGCCCTGTCGGAAGTGACGCACAAGCGCCGCCTGTCCGCCCTGGGCCCCGGTGGCCTGACCCGCGAACGCGCGGGCTTCGAAGTGCGCGACGTGCACACCTCGCACTACGGCCGCATCTGCCCCATCGAAACGCCTGAAGGCCCGAACATCGGCCTCATCGTGTCGCTGACCACCTACGCCAAGGTCAACGACTACGGCTTCATCGAGACGCCGTACCACGTCATCCGCGATACCAAGATGACCGGCGAGGTGGTCTACCTCGACGCCTCGCGCGAGCACGGCGAGGTCATCGCCCAGGCCAACGCGCCCTTCGACGCCGAAGGCAAGCTGGCCGACGAGTTCGTCACCACCCGCGTCAAGGGCGACGTGCTCATGTCGCCCCGCGACGAAGTGACCCTGATGGACGTGTCCCCCAGCCAGATGGTGTCCATCTCGGCCGCGCTGATCCCGTTCCTGGAACACGACGACGCCAACCGCGCGCTGATGGGCTCGAACATGCAGCGCCAGGCCGTGCCGCTGCTCCAGTGCGAGAAGCCCCTCGTGGGCACGGGCATGGAAGGCCCGGTGGCCCAGGACTCGGGCGCGTGCATCATCGCCGAAGGCCCGGGCATCGTGCGCTACGCCGACGCCGACCGCATCATCGTCAGCTACGAGAACGGCCTGTACCCCGAACGGGGCGGCGTGCGCGCCTACGACCTGCAGAAGTTCCACAAGTCCAACCAGAACTCCTGCTTCGGCCAGAAGCCCACCTGCCACCCCGGCCAGGTCGTGGCCAAGGGCGACATCCTGGCCGACGGCCCCGGCATCGAGGACGGCGAACTGGCGCTGGGCAAGAACCTGGTTGTCGCGTTCATGCCGTGGTGCGGCTACAACTTCGAAGACTCCATCCTCATCTCCGAGCGCACCGTGAAGGAAGACACCTTCACCTCGGTGCACATCGAGGAGTTCGAGGTCGTGGCGCGCGACACCAAGCTGGGACCGGAAGAAATCACCCGCGACATTCCCAACGTGGGCGAGGACATGCTCCGCAACCTGGACGCCAGCGGCATCATCCGCATCGGGGCCAACGTGAAGCCGGACGACATCCTCGTCGGCAAGATCACCCCCAAGGGCGAAACCCAGCTCACCCCGGAAGAAAAGCTGCTGCGCGCCATCTTCGGCGACAAGGCCCGCGACGTGAAGAACACCTCGCTCAAGGTGCCCCCGGGCATCGAGGGCACCGTCATCGAGGTCAAGGTGTTCAACCGCCGCTCCGGCGAGAAGGACGAACGCGCCCGCCTGATCGAGGAATACGAACTGGGCCGCCTGGACCGCAAGGAACAGGATCACATCCGGGGCCTCGGCGACGCCACCCGCGTGAAGCTGATGGCCGTGGTGGAAGGCAAGCAGATCGGCACCACCCTGGCGGGCAAGAAGAAGGGCGAGGTCATCGCCGAGGCGGGCGCCTCCGCCACCGCCGAGATGCTGGCTGACGTGCCCCTGAAGAAGTTCGCGAGCCTGTTCAAGAGCCGCGAAGTCAACGAAGCCGTGGACGCCCTGCTGGAAAGCTACGACCAGCAGGTGCAGTTCATCAGCAACATCTACGAGTCCAAGCGCGGCAAGGTGACCGAAGGGGACGACCTGCCCCCCGGCGTCATCAAGATGGTCAAGGTCTACATCGCCGTGAAGCGCAAGCTCTCGGTGGGCGATAAGATGGCCGGCCGCCACGGGAACAAGGGCGTCGTCTCCTGCATCCTGCCCGCCGAGGACATGCCGTTCTTCGCGGACGGCCGCCCGGTGGACATCGTGCTGAACCCGCTCGGCGTGCCTTCGCGCATGAACATCGGCCAGATCATGGAAACCCACCTCGGGTGGGCCGCCAAGGAAATGGGCCGCCAGCTCGCCGAAATGCTGGAGCGCAACGACCCGTTGAAGGCGCTGCGCAACGAGGTGAAGCGGGCGTTCGATTCCGCCCCCATCAACTCGCTGGTGGATTCCATGGACGACGACGACTTCCGCGCCGCCGTGGCCAAGCTGGGCCGCGGCATCGTGACCAAGACCCCCGTGTTCGACGGCGCGGCGGAAGAGGAAATCTGGTCGTGGCTGGTGCGCGCCGGCATCGACGACGACGGCAAGACCGTGCTGTACGACGGCCGCACCGGCGAACGGTTCCACAACCGCGTCACCACCGGCGTCATGTACATGCTCAAGCTGCACCACCTCGTGGACGAAAAGATCCACGCCCGCTCCACCGGCCCCTACTCGCTGGTGACCCAGCAGCCCCTGGGCGGCAAGGCCCAGTTCGGCGGCCAGCGTCTGGGCGAAATGGAAGTGTGGGCGCTGGAAGCGTACGGCGCGGCCTACCTGTTGCAGGAATTCCTGACCGTGAAGTCGGACGACGTGACCGGCCGCGTGAAGATGTACGAGAAGATCGTGAAGGGCGACAACTTCCTGGAAGCCGGTCTGCCCGAATCGTTCAACGTGCTCGTCAAGGAACTCATGTCGCTGGGCCTCGACGTCACCCTGCACCAGGAAGAAGGCAAGAAGCGTCCCAAGCGCGTCGGCTTCATGAACGCGCTGTAGCGATATCCGGTTTGGGAGAAGAAAGACCGGGGGAAGGGACCCTTTGAAAAGGGTCCCCTTCCCCCGGACCCCCATCCCCCCAAACTTTTTATAAGTCTGCGCACAACGTTTTCTCCGCCCCCCACGGCGCATTCCGCGCGTAGCGCGAACTGCGCCGAAAAAGGGGTCAAGGGGGCCACCGCCCTCTTGTGGGGATGCAGGGGGCAAGGCCCTCTGCTCACCGAAGGCGTGCAAACAACCTTTTCGGGTAGGGAACACGATATGACCTTAGATGATCTGTTCACCGTTCGGGGCTCGTCGGCCAACGTCGCGAACATCCGCAACCTGAAGGCGATCCAGATCTCCATCGCCGCGCCGGAGAGCATCCGGGAATGGTCGTACGGCGAGGTGAAGAAGCCCGAGACCATCAACTACCGCACCTTCAAGCCCGAGCGGGACGGCCTGTTCTGCGCCAAGATCTTCGGGCCGGTGAAGGACTACGAGTGCAACTGCGGCAAGTACAAGCGCATGAAGCACCGTGGCATCGTGTGCGAAAAGTGCGGGGTCGAGGTCATCGCCTCCAAGGTGCGCCGCGAGCGCATGGGCCACATCGAACTGGCCGCGCCCGTCGCGCACATCTGGTTCCTGAAGACCCTGCCCTCGAAGATCGGCACCCTGCTCGACATGACCATGGCCGACCTCGAGAAGGTGCTGTACTTCGACTCGTACATCGTGCTCGATCCGGGTTCCACCAACCTCGCCAAGATGCAGGTCATCTCCGAGGACCAGTACCTTCAGGTCATCGACCACTACGGCGAGGACGCCCTGACCGTGGGCATGGGCGCGGAAGCCGTGCGCAGCCTGCTCGAGGAACTGAACCTCGAGGAACTGCGCGCCATGCTGCGCGAGGAATCGCAGGCCACCAAGTCGCAGACCAAGAAGAAGAAGCTCACCAAGCGCCTGAAGATCGTCGAGGCGTTCCTGGAATCGGCCAACAAGCCGGAATGGATGGTGATGGAAGTCATCCCCGTCATTCCGCCCGAACTGCGCCCCCTGGTTCCCCTGGACGGCGGCCGCTTCGCCACCTCGGACCTCAACGACCTGTACCGCCGCGTCATCAACCGCAACAACCGCCTCAAGCGGCTGATGGAACTGGGCGCGCCCGACATCATCATCCGCAACGAAAAGCGCATGTTGCAGGAAGCCGTTGACGCCCTGTTCGACAACGGCCGCCGCGGCCGCGCCATCACCGGCACCAACGGCCGCCCGCTGAAGTCGCTGTCGGACATGATCAAGGGCAAGCAGGGCCGCTTCCGCCAGAACCTGCTGGGCAAGCGCGTGGACTACTCCGGCCGTTCGGTCATCGTGGTGGGTCCCAAGCTGAAGCTGCACCAGTGCGGCCTGCCCAAGAAGATGGCCCTCGAACTGTTCAAGCCCTTCATCTATTCCGAGCTGGAAAAAAGAGGTCTGGCCTCCACCATCAAGAGCGCCAAGAAGATGGTGGAGCGTGAGGAACTGGTGGTGTGGGACATCCTGGAAGAGGTGGTGCGCGAGTACCCCATCCTGCTCAACCGCGCCCCCACCCTGCACCGTCTGGGCATCCAGGCTTTCGAACCGCTGCTGGTGGAAGGCAAGGCCATCCAGCTGCACCCGCTGGTCTGCTCGGCCTACAACGCCGACTTCGACGGCGACCAGATGGCCGTGCACGTGCCCCTTTCCGTCGAGGCGCAGATCGAATGCCGCGTGCTCATGATGAGCACCAACAACATCCTGTCCCCGGCCAACGGCTCGCCAGTCATCGTGCCCTCGCAGGACATCGTCCTCGGGCTGTACTACATGACCGTGGAGCGTTCGTTCGAAAAGGGCGAGGGCATGGCCTTCTGCGCCCCGTGGGAAGTGGTGGCCGCCTACGATTCCGGCTCCGTCTCGCTGCATGCGCGCGTCAAGGTGCGCATGGAGGACGGCAACACCGTGGACACCACCCCCGGCCGCATCCTGGTCTGGGAAGTGCTGCCCAAGGGCGTCGGCTTCGAGTTCGTCAACTGCACCCTGACCAAGAAGAACATCGCCCGCCTGGTGGGCGCCGCCTACCGTGACGCGGGCACCAAGGCCGCCGTCATCCTGTGCGACCGCCTGAAGGACGTGGGCTACGAATACGCCACCCGCGCGGGCATCACCATCGGCGTGAAGGACCTGCGCATCCCGTCCAAGAAGAAGGCCATGCTGGAAGCCTCGCAGAACGAGGTGGACGACATCGAGCGCCAGTACCGCGACGGCATCATCACCCGTACCGAAAAGTACAACAAGGTGGTGGACGTCTGGACCAAGGCCACCCAGGACATCTCCAACGAGATGACCAAGGAGATCTCGCACGAGGTCATCGTGGACCCCAGGACCGGGAAGGAAGAGGTCAACAGCAGCTTCAACCCGATCTACATGATGTCCACCTCGGGCGCGCGAGGCAACCAGGACCAGATGCGCCAGCTTGCGGGCATGCGCGGCCTGATGGCCAAGCCCTCGGGCGAAATCATCGAAACGCCCATCACCTCGAGCTTCCGCGAAGGCCTCGACGTGTTGCAGTACTTCAACTCCACCCACGGCGCGCGCAAGGGCCTTGCCGATACCGCGCTGAAGACGGCGAACTCGGGCTACCTCACCCGCCGCCTGGTGGACGTGGTGCAGGACGTCATCGTCAGCGAGCTTGACTGCGGCACCGTGGACGGCATCGAGATCGGCCACTTCATCAAGGGCGGCGACATCAAGGTGCGCCTGTCCGACCGCGTGCTGGGCCGCGTGCTGCTGTACCCCGTGTTCGACCCCGAAACCCGCGAACTGCTGTTCCCCGAGAACACGCTGATCGACGAGGACGTGGCCCAGACCCTGGAGGCCACGGGCATCAGCACCGTGACCATCCGCTCGGCCCTGACCTGCCAGAGCGAGCGCGGCGTGTGCGCCCGCTGCTACGGGCGCGACCTTGCGCGCGGCCATCTCGTCAACATCGGCGAGACCGTGGGCATCATCGCGGCCCAGTCCATCGGCGAACCGGGCACCCAGCTCACCATGCGCACGTTCCACATCGGCGGCACCGCGTCGCGCGAAATCGAGCGTTCCAGCATCGTGGCGCAGCACCCCGGCCGCGTGATCCTGTCGCGCGTGAAGGCCGTGCGCAACCGCGACGGCCAGATGATGGTGCTCGGCAAGAGCGGCCAGATCGCCATCGTGGACGAGCAGGGCCGCGAACGCGAAAAGTACATCCTGCCCAACGGCTCGCGCCTGAACGTCACCGACGGCACCGAGATCAAGAAGGGCGTCGTCCTGGCCGAATGGGACCCGTTCAACGAACCGTTCGTCTCGGAAGTGGAAGGTACGGTCAAGTTCACCGACATCATCGAGGGCAAGACCTACCAGGAAAAGATGGACGACGCGACGCGCATGACCACGCAGTCGATCATCGAATACCGCACCACCAACTTCCGTCCGTCCATCTCCATCTGCGACGAGAACGGCGAGCCCAAGATGCGCGGCGGCAACCTGCCCGCCACGTATTCGCTGCCCGTCGGCGCGCTGATCATGGTCAAGGCCGGGCAGGAAGTGCAGGCCGGCGACATCATCGCGCGCAAGCCGCGTGAATCGTCCAAGACCAAGGACATCGTGGGTGGTCTGCCCCGCGTGGCCGAGCTGTTCGAAGTGCGCAAGCCGAAAGACATGGCCGTGGTGTCCGAAATCGACGGCACGGTCACCTTCGCGGGCGAAACCAAGGGCAAGCGCAAGCTGGTGGTCACCCCCGAAACGGGCGAGGCCAAGGAATACCTGGTGCCCAAGGGCAAGCACATCACCGTTTCCGACGGCGACTTCGTGGAAGCCGGTGAACTGCTGACCGAAGGCCACCCGGAGCTGCACGACATCCTGCGCACCAAGGGCGAGAAGTTCCTGGCCCGCTACCTGGTGGATGAAATCCAGGAAGTGTACCGCTTCCAGGGCGTGGGCATCGACGACAAGCACATCGAGGTCATCGTGCGCCAGATGCTGCGCAAGATCACCGTGCTCGATCCGGGCGGCACCAGCTTCCTGGTGGGCGAACAGGTGGACAAGGGCGAATTCCGCCAGGAAAACACCCGCGCCATGGGCGAAGGCCGCACCCCGGCCACGGCCGAACCGCTGGTGCTCGGCATCACCCAGGCCTCGCTGACCACCTCGTCGTTCATCTCGGCGGCGTCGTTCCAGGAAACCACCAAGGTGCTCACCGAAGCCTCCCTGCGCGGCAAGATGGACTACCTGCGCGGCCTGAAGGAAAACGTCATCGTGGGCCGCCTGATCCCCGCCGGGACCGGCTACCGCGAGTACGTGCATTCCGACATCTCCGTGCCGGAACAGAAGGAACGCCCCGACAAGTTCCTGGAAGACCTGGAAGAGAATCCGCTGCTGGTGGATATCTTCTAGGGGTTGCCGCAGGCTGGGAAGAAAAAGAAGAAGAGAAGAGAGGGCCTCCGCTTTCGGGCGGGGGCCCTTTTTTTGTGGGGTGATGGATGGGGAAGGGGAAAGGGTGAAGGGAGGGGGTGTGCGCTGTTGGGGACGGCTTCTACGAAGGAAGTTGCGCGCTG
>JALHHV010000311.1 GCA_022837365.1 Desulfovibrio sp.
CGGGCCACCTCGATGACCGAGGCGTTCATTTCTTCCATGGCGCTGGCGGCCTCACCGGCGCGGGCCTTCTGCACGTCGGCCCCGCGCTCGGCCAGTTCCACCTGGCGGGCAAGCCCGGCGGCGGCCTCGGCCACCACCTGCGAGATGCGGTCCGCCTCTGCGGCCACCTCGCCGATGAGGGTGTTCTTGTCTTCCATTTCCTGCTGGTGGGCCTTGATGTCGGTAAGGTCCGCGAAGATGGAGAACGCGCCGATGAGGTTGCCGTCCAGGTCCAGCAGCGGAGCGGTGTCCAGCCGGGCATGCACGGTGCCGCCGGTGCGGCGGGCCAGGGTCAGTTCCGTGTTCAGGATGGCCCGGCGTTCGCGCATGCAGCGGCCCACCACGGTGTCGCGCCCGGCCTCGCCGTAGAAGAACAGGGCCACGTCGGTGCCCAGGTGTTCGTCGGGCGTGCCGGAAACGCCCAGCAGGTCCAGCATGGCCTGGTTCAGGTAGCTGATGCGGCTGTCGGTATCCACCACGTAGCTCGGCATGGTCATGCCGAGCAGGATGCCGTTGGAGAAGCCCAAGCGGAGCTTGATCTCGCCCACCATGGCGCGCACGCCGCCGATGGTGCGGCCGATGTCGTCATCGGCCGCGTAGTCGATGGCCGCGTCGTAGTTGCCCCTGGCCACTTCCGCCGTGAAGCGGCGCAGCGAGCCCAGCGGGCGCGACACGGTGCGCAGCAGCCCGAACACGAAGACCAGGGCCACGCCCAGCGCCACCACGGCGATGACGGCGGCGCTCTGCAAGAGGTGCGTATCCAGCCCGTGCACCATTTCCGAGCGGGTCATGCGCACGGCCACGCGCCAGTCCCACGGTTCGAAGTGGCGCACGTAGGCGCGCAGGGGCACGCCGTCCATGGCGTATTCGACGGGGCCTTCCTTCACGTCCTTGAAGAAGGCGGCGATGCCCGCCTCTTCCAGCGTCTTGCCGCGCAGCGCGGGATGGTGGAGAATCGTGCCCGAGGCATCGTAGACGAAGGCGTAGCCCGCGCCCGCCACGCGCACCTTGTCCAGCATTTCGGCCAGTTGCGGGGTGCGGATGGCGCGGCCCACGAACAGCACGGCGATGATGGCCCCGTCCTCGTCGCGCACGGGCTTGTAGGCGGTGATGTACCAGTCGTTCACCACGAAGGCGCGGCCGGTGTAGGTTTCGCCGCGCAGGACCGCCTTGTAGACGGGGCTGTCCTCGGGGATGTAGGTGCCCACGGCGCGCTGGCCGTCCGCCGTGCGCACGTTGGTGGCGATGCGCACCAGCTTGCCGGGCAGCACCTGGAACAGGGTGGCGGCGCACGCGGTCCACCACCTCGCTGTTGTCGCGCATGGGTTTGCGGCCCAGCAGGGAATACTGGTACAGGCCGGGTATTTCGACCGTTTCCTTCTGCCGGGTGACCTGGTTGACCACGTCCACCTGCTGCACGTCGTTCCTGCGCACCATCAGCGGGCCGTCGGCCAGCAGTTGGGATTCGAACAGCGTGAGGTCGGAGGTGACCTTTTCCTGCGTGATGGAATGCTGCATCTCGATGGTGGAGACAAGATTGTCCGTGGCGGACTTCAGGTTGAGCTGCCCGAGGTCCACCAGGTCGCCCCGGACCACGATGGTGAGCACGATGGCCATGAACGCCACGGTGCTTGCGACGATGGCGGCGCTGCCCAGATAGAATTTGGTGCTGAAGCGCATTCGCTGGAACATGGAATCCCCCCAAGGCTGGCGGCCGCGAAACGGCGCGTGGCCGGAAAGCGGCCCGAGTGTGACCGAGTGTGTCTGGCGTGGCGAGTGTTTACGAGTATTGACCGAAATGACGCCAAAATCAACATGATACATGATGATAGGAGTGCGGGATGAGCGGAAGCGAAGGAAAGGACAGGTTCGACACCTCGGGATTCGTCATGCGCAGGCAGGAAGTGGGCGAGGCCGACGCGGCGATGACCGTGTCGCGCGCGGGGCGCAGGCCGCCCTTCGATCCGGCGGCGGAACGCATCGTGATTCTGGGCCTGCCGGGCAGCGGCAGGCGGCGGCTGGCGGAACTGGTGGCGCAGCGCTTCGGCATGCAGGCCGCGACGCCGGAAGACGACGCCGCGCCCGAGGTGGTGACCGAACTGTGCTGCCGCACGGGCCTGGTGCTGGCGGCCCCGGTATCCGCCGTGCGCGACGAAAAGCTGCGGGCCTGCCTGCGCGACGGGGCGCGGGTGTTCTACATGATGACCAACCCGGTGCGGCTGGCCGCCGAACTGGGCCTTTCCGGCGAGGCCGGGGAGAAGTTCTGCCGCGAGGCGCTGGAACTGGAAACCCTGTGCATGGGCGTGCTGCACTTCCTGCTGCCGGACGGAAGATCGCCGGAACAACTGGTGGTCAACGTGTGCGAGAACCTTGGGGTGGGGTAGGTTACCACCCCGCCGCGCAGCCGTCGCCGCGCGGGTCGGCCGCGCCTTCCAGCGTGCCGTCCGGGTGGCGCACGATGGCCCCGGCGTGGCCCATGACCGGGTCGTAGTCCCCCACCATGCGCACGGGGTGCCCGGCCGCGCGCAACGCGTCGGCCACGGCGGGGTCGAAGCGGCCCTCCAGCCGCAGGGGCGCGGCGTCGTCCCCCCAGCTTTTGCCCAGCAGCCAGCGCGGCGCGCTGACGGCCCGTTGCAACGGCTGGCCGAAGACCACGTGGCGGGTGAATACGGCGGCCTGGGTCTGGGGCTGGCCTTCGCCGCCCATGGTGCCGTAGGGCATGACCCGGCCGTCGGGCAGCAGGGCCAGGGCCGGGTTCAGGGTGTGGAACGGTTTGCGGCGGGGAGCAAGCGCGGCAGGGCTTTCGGCGCGCAGGCTGAAGCCGCAGCCCCGGTTCTGCCAGGCGATGCCGGTGCGCGGCAGCACCACGCCGGAGCCGAATTCGAAAAAGATGCTCTGGATGCAGCTGACGGCGCGGCCTTGGGCGTCCACCGCGCCCAGCCACACCGTGTCGCCGCCGGAGGGCGGCGCGGGCCACGGCAGGGCGCGGGCCATGTCCACGTCGCGGGCCAGGGCGTCCAGCCGGTTGGCCCGCAGGGCGTCCGCCGCAGGGTACGGTGCATGGTCGGGGTCGCCCACCAGGCCGTCGCGCATGCGGAAGGCGCGCTTGGTGGCCTCGACGATGGCATGGACATGCGCGAAGGTTTCCGGTCCGATGTCGGCCCCCGCGCTGCGCAACCGCTCGAAGATGCCGAGGATGCACAGCGACGCCACGCCCTGCGACGGCGGAGGCAGATTGAACACCTGGCCCTGCGGCAGGCGCAGGGAAAGCGGGGCCACCAGCGACGCCCGGTGGTCGGCAAGGTCCGCCGCCGTGAGCGGGGAGCCCGCGTCGGCAAGGTCGGCGGCCATGGCGGCGGCCACCTGGCCCCGGTAGAAATCGTCCAGCCCTCGTCTGCCCAGCGTGCGCAGGGTATCGGCCAAGGCGGGCAGGCGCAGGGTGCTCCCTTCCGGGGGACACGCGCCGCCGGGCAGGAACTGCGCGGCAAAGCCGGGCTGGGCGGCCAGCGATTCCTGGTGAGCGCGCACCAGCGCATGGTGCCCGGCGGTGACGGCAAAGCCGTGCCGGGCGTGCCATTCCGCCTCTTCCAGCAGGCGGGGCAGGGGCAGGGCCGGACCCCACGCGCGGGCGTGGTCCAGCGCCGCCGCCCAGCCGGATACGGCCCCGGCCACGGTGATGGCGGCCAGCGGGCCGCGCCGGGGCACTGCGTCCGTGTGGCCTGCTTTCCGGAGCAGGTCCGGGGTCACGGCCGCGCCGGAGCGGCCGCTGGCGTCGATGCCCACGGGCGCGGGCGCGCCGGGCTGGTGAATGAGCCAGAAGCCGTCGCCGCCAAGGCCGGTCATGTGCGGATAGACCGCGCA
>JALHHV010000312.1 GCA_022837365.1 Desulfovibrio sp.
GTGCGGCCCAGCAGCGGCATGTGCCGGGGCGATTCCATGCGGTAGATGTGGGTGTGCCCGCCGGACACCAGCAGGCCCAGCGCGGGATACGGCAACTCATTGGCGATGCCCGCCGCCAGCAGGTGGGCGTGCAGGTGGTTGACCCCCACCAGCCGCGCGCCGGTGGCCAGGGCCAGCCCCTTGGCGAAGCCCATGCCCACCAGCAGGCTGCCCAGCAGGCCCGGCCCGCGCGCCACGGCCACCACGTCGATGTCGGCGGCGGTCACGCCCGCGCGGCGCAACACCTCGTCGCACAGGGCGCCGATGAGCCGGTAATGCTCGCGCGAGGCCAGTTCCGGCACCACCCCGCCGAACAGGGCGTGCACGTCGGCCTGCGAGGACATGACGTCGGCCACGACCATGCCGTCGCGCACCAGCGCCAGCGCGGTTTCATCGCACGAGGTTTCTATGCCGAGACAGAGCATGGTGAGCCGTCGCAGAGGCCGAATTGCCCAATTAAAAAGTTTTGAAGGATGGGGAGGGGTTCGGGGAGGGGAAGGAAACTTTTGCGGCAAAAGTTTCCTTCCCCTCCCCGATTATTGTCTTTTTCAGAACGCCGACCCGCCCTACCCTGCGCGACGGGTATAGATGTCGGTCACGGCCTGCACGTCGCGGCGCGAGCCGATGAACAGGGGCACGCGCTCATGCAGCACCTGGGGCCTGATGTCGAGGATGCGGCCGGTGCCGTCGGTGGCGAGTCCCCCGGCCTGCTCGGCCAGGAAGGCCAGGGGCGAGGCTTCGCACTGCAAGCGCAGCTTGCCCTGGGGCTTTTGGGGGTCGCGCAGGTCCATGGGGTACATGAAGATGCCGCCGTACAGCAGGGTGCGGTGGAAATCGGCCACCAGCGAGCCCACGTAGCGCAGGGAATAGGGCTTGCCGCGCTCGTTGGCGGTGCCCTTGAAGTAGCTTACGGCCTCGCGGGTGGGCTCGTCCCAGTAGTGCCAGTAGGATTCGTTGACGGAGTAGATCTTGCCCCGCTCCGGGATGCGGATGTCGGGGTGCGAGAGCAGGAATTCGCCCACGGTGGGGTCCAGGGTGAAGCCGTGTACGCCCTGGCCGGTGGAATAGACCAGCATGGTGGAGGGGCCGTACAGGATGTACCCTGCGGCCACCTGCTCGGTGCCTGCCTGGAGCACGTCCTCCATGGTGGCGTCGTCGCCCGAGGGCGACTTGCGGCGCAGGATGGAGAAGATGGTGCCGACGTTGATGTTCACGTCGATGTTGGACGAGCCGTCCAGCGGGTCGAAGATGAGGATGTAGTCGCCCCGGACGAGCTTTTCGGAAACGCGGATGACGTCGGCGTTCTCTTCCGAGCCCATGGCGCACAGCGCGCCGGAGCGCTCCATGCGGTAGATGAGCACGCGGTTGGCGAATTCGTCCAGCTTCTGCACGTTCTCGCCCTGCACGTTGACCTCGCCGGTGCCGCCCAGGACATCCAGCAGGCCCGCCTTGTTCACGCTGCGGGCGATGATCTTGGCGGACAGGATGAGGTCGTTCAGCAGGGTGGTGAACTGGCCGGTGGCGGCGGGCGAACGCTTCTGGTGCAGCAGCAGGTGTTCGGTGACGGTGACCTCTGGCATGAGTGCTCCTGGCGGGACCGCGCCCGTGCGGCGCGGTGTGGCGATTTCCGGGCGATGCGCCCGGCGGATGGAAAAGGCCAGAAACGGCGCGCGCCGGGACGCGCCGCCCGCCGCACGGCGGGAACGGGCACGCCCCGGCGCGACGCGAACCTTATCGGATGGCTTCTTCCTTGACCTTCTGCTCGTCCGACGCCTGCGGCGCGGGTTGGGTCAGGATGCTGCCCTCGGATTCGTCAAGCTCGGGGTAGGCGGGCTGGATCTCGGTCACCGCTTCGTTGTGGGTGCTGGCCGAGCCCAGCGACGCGGCCTGCTTGAGGATGGCGAGCTGCTCCGGCTTTTCGGGGAAGCTGCCGGCCTCGGGCACGGCAAAGACCAGCGGCAGGTTGCCGAGGTAGCGCGACACCCAGTAGAACTCGCCGTTGGCGTTGGAGACGGAGCCGTAGACTTCCTTGGTCACCACGCTGCCCCAGTCGGTGGAGGCGATGGGGGTGGCCTCGGCGTCGAAGCGGCCGGGCCACATGACCTGGCCGGGCGCGGCGATCATCAGGTCCGCCGGGCTCGACGAATACGGCAGCAGGGCGCGGATGTCGAAATGGGCGATAACCAGGCCCCGGAAGTCCGACCCGCTGTACACCGGCACGCCCACGTACACTTCGGGGCCGAGGGGCGTTTCCTGCACGTAGCCGCGCAGGGCGCGCATGTTCTGCTTGGCGTCTTCCTCCAGCAGCGGGGCGAAGTCCAGCGGCTTCATGGCCGCCTCGGGCTGCTGGGCCATGACGTGGCCTTCGTTGTCCACGGCGGCCAGGCCGCTGATCCACGGAAAGCGCTGGAACATCTGCCTGGCCCATTCGGTGTCGGGCTTGCGGTCGCTGTTTTCCAGGGCGCGCTCTAGGGCGCGCAACTGGATGTCGATGCCGGCGAACCCTTCGGCAAGACGGGCTTCGGCGGGTTCCACCTGGCCCTTGTCGTCAAGGTCGAGCTTGGCGGGAGTATTCAGATATTCACGGTAGTACCGGCGGGTGTCCTTCCAGTACTCCTTGGCCTCGTGCTTGCACCCCGTCGCCAGCAGCACGCCCAGCGCGAGCAGCAGACAGGCGGCCTTGTTGACTCGCTGCACTCTCTTTCTCCTGAATGGATCGTTGCGATCTGCGGCAGTCCGCCTGGCGCGGGGCGTGGCCCCACTCTTCCTTCAATCCCGAAGGACGCGCACGGCTGCCGCGCGGTATCCCCGCGCGTGGGTTCGATACGGATTGCGTCGCCCGCTACCCCTGGGCCCGCGCCTCCAGGCGTTCGGCCAGCGATTCGAGCATGTGGATGAGCTTGTGCTTGCCCTGCAGGGGCTGCCCCTCGTCGGCCGCCTGCTGCCGCTGGCTTCCCTCCCCTGCGGACTTGAGGCGGTTGGTGAGTTCCTGGATCACGCCGGCGATGTCGGCGCGCTCTTCGTCGCTGCCCGCGGCGGCCAGCAGTTCCTCGTAGATGTCGAGGGCGCCCTTCAGGTCGCCCTGTTCGGCGAGCACCTGGGCCATGGA
>JALHHV010000313.1 GCA_022837365.1 Desulfovibrio sp.
CACTGTCCGCCGGGTGGCCGGCCGCCGGGGCGGGCGGGGAGTCTGGCGGCCCGTGTTCCACCAGGGGATGGGGCAACGGCACCGGGCCGGCGGGCGGCGTGGGGCATACGGCGCCCACCACGGGCAGGCGCACCGTGAACTCCGCCCCGCCAAGCTCGGCGCTGTCGCCCACGCCCACGCTGCCGCCCGCGTCCACCACCAGGCCGTACACCACGGCGAGGCCAAGGCCGGTGCCCATCTCCTTGGTGGTGAAGAACGGGTCGAACACGTCCTTGCGCAGGTGGGCGGGCACGCCGGTGCCGGAATCGGCCACGGTGGCCACCACCTCGCCGGGGTTTTCGCCCCGCCGCACCCGGATGCGCACCCTGCCCTCGCCCGTGGGGGGCAGCGCGTCCAGCGCGTTGAGCACGAGGTTGCTGAAAATCTGTTCCAGGGCCTGCTCGCCCGCGGTGACCGGGGGCAGGTCGGGCTCGGTGTCCGCCGTGACCGTGGCGAACTTCTTGGCGGCCTGCACCCCGAAGACCTCCGCCACCGAACGCGCCACCCGGGCGATGTCCGCCGGCGCGATCCCGGCGGCCTTGGGCCGGGCGAAGTTCAGAAGGTCGCGCAGCACGCGCTGGGCCTGCCGGGTGTGCCGCAGGATCACGTCCAGGTCGGCCTGCTGCTGGACATCGCCGGTGTTGCGGCGCAGCAGTTCGGCGTAGCACAGGATGACCCCGAGGGGGTTGTTGATCTCGTGGGCGAGACCGGCGGCCAGCTTGCCCACGGTAACCATCTTCTCGCTCTGGCTGACCTGGGCGAACATGCGCTTTTCCAGCGTGGTCTCGCGCACGTAGACCGCCGCCCGGCCCGGCTCGTCGGCCCCCCGCGCCAGCGGGTACAGGTTGACCATGAACGAGCGGCCGCCCGGCAGCACCACCTCGCGCGATTCCGCTCCCTGTGCCGGGGCGGGCATGCCGGCCCCGGCCCGTGCGCCGTCCCCGTTGCCTCCCGCCCCGCCGCCGCGCAGGGCGGCCAGCAGGTCGCCCGACGGCGCGGAGCCGCCGGAAAGTTCCAGCGACAGCCGCCGCGCCCCCTCGTTGGCGATGATCACCGAACCCGAACCGTCCACCAGGGCCAGCGGGTCGCGGATGCCCTCGAACACCGACTGCAGCACGTCCATATGGCGCATCAGCCGGTCCAGGGCCGAAAGGTTTTCGGCCACGGTGCCCAACTGCCGCCCCAGCGCCGCCAGCACGTCCAGGTTCTGGCGCGCCGCGTCGTCGGCGTCGTCCCATTCCAGGCACAGCAGCCCTTCGGCCGCGCCCGCCTGCGCCTCCACCGGCACGAAGATGGAAGCGTCGCTCAACAGGGCGCACCCGCCGGTGAGCACGTCGGCCAGGGGCACGGGCAGGTCGGGCCTGCGGTCGCGCTCCGGCCAGGCATAGAAATTGTGCGAGGCAAAGGTGCACACGTAGGCGATGCGCCGCGCGCCGAAGCGCCGGGCGACCTGCGGCAGGGCATAGCGCCACAGCTTCTCGCGGGTGCGCAGGCCGCGCATGTCCTCGAACAGCTTCACGAACAGGTCCACGTCGGCGCGGCGCTCGCCCGCCTCGCGCGAGAGTTCGGCGGTGCGCTCGTCCACCATCTGGCGCAGGTTGTCGGCGTAGCTTTGCAGACGGGCGCGGGCATCCACCAGGTGATGGGCCACCTGCTCGATGCCGTCCACCAGTTCCTCGATCTCGTCGCCCTGCTCCAGCCGCTCTATGAGCGCGGCGGGCCTGTCGCCCCCGTCGCCAAGGGTACGGCGGAACACCCCGGTCAGGCGGCGCAGGTTGCGCACCACCAGCACGCGGAACACCACGTTGGCCGAAGAGAAGAAGATCAGCGCGCACACGATGAGGAAGGCGAAATAGGTGGTGATGGACTGGCGCAGGTGCGACACCGCGTCGGAAACGGGCACCCCCACGTAGTCCAGACCGGCGATGGCATCCAGCTCCTGGCCGAACCCCCTGTCCCCGTACATCTCCACCAGTTGCGGCGGCGCGTCCCCGGGGTCGCCGTGGCAGGTCATGCACGGCGCGGCAAAGGCCACGGGCCGGGCGATGACGTAGTACTGCTGGCCGCCCACCGTGTCGTAGCCGGTCCACAGCGACTGTTCCGGGTGCAGGCGGAAATGGCTGATCAGCCCCCGCTCGTGGGGGGTGGCCTCGAAGGCCGGATTGCGCGCGCCCATGGCCACGCGGCGGTAGATGTGCCCCGCGCCGTCGTTGTCCATGCGGTCCATGACCTGGCGCGAAATGTACGACGAGGACATGGCCTCGATGATGAATTCGCCGGGGTGGGTCTCCAGCATGCGCGGGCGCAGCGCCTCGCGCACGAAGCCCTGGATGGCGTCGATCTGCGAGAAGACCAGCCGGGCCTTGGCGTGCACCTCCTCTTCCAGCACCGTGCGCAGGTGCATGTACAGCACGGTGGCGAAAAGCCCGCCCAGGCCGATGACCGCCACGGCCAGACCGGCAAGGAACTTGTGCTGAAGGGTATGCGGCTTTGGAATGTACATGCGCGGGAACGGCCGGAGGTTCCGGCCGCCTCGGTGAAAAGTGGGGATGGCGGCAGCCTAGCCGCCGCCATGCCCCCCGTCAAGGCGCCCCGAACCGGACAAGCCGGACAGACCGGGCAGGCCGG
>JALHHV010000314.1 GCA_022837365.1 Desulfovibrio sp.
TCCAGCAGGTCCAGCACGTGGGCCTGCGAGGGCAGGTCGAGGTCGGTGGTGGGCTCGTCGGCGATGAGCAGGGAAACGTCCAGCACCAGGGCCAGGGCGATCATCACCCGCTGGAGCATGCCCCCGCTCATCTGGAAAGGATAGTGGCGCAGGATGGCGTCCGCATCGGCAAAGCCCACCTCGCCCAGGGCGGACAGCGCGGCTGCCCGCCAGTCGGGCCGGGTGCCGTTGGCAGAAACGACGGATGGATGCGCGGCAAGGGTTTCTTCAAAATGCGCGCCGATGGTGAACACGGGGTCGAAGCAACTGGCCGGGTTCTGGAGCACGTAGGCGGCTTCGCGCCCGCGCAGCAGGCGCAGCCGTTCCGGCGGCGCTCCGTCCACGGCCTGCCCGTTCACGCGGATGCTGCCCGCCGCGCGGACCACGCCGTCGGGCAGCATGTCCAGCAGGGCCATGCAGGTCAGCGACTTGCCGCAGCCGCTGGGCCCCACCAGGCAGACCACCTGGCCGCGCTCCACCGTCAGGTCTACCGGACCGACCAGAGGAGGGGAAACCGGGGGAGGAGATGCCGGGGACTGTGCGCCGTTCGGGCCGCCGGGGCGGGCCACTGCGCGGCGCAGTTCCAGCCCGCGCACGGCCAGTGCGGGAGCGGGCGCGGGCGTGGCCGCAGGGGTGGGTGTTTCGGGTGCCATGTCGCTCATGCCGCCCCCTGGCGCGCGCCCGCGCGGATGCCGTCTGCGTCCGCCGGGCCGTCTTCCGTGTCCGCGTATTCCCCGGAGCCGTCCAGTCCGTCTCCGTCATGGGCGTCATGCGGCGCGCAGTCCGTCTCGCGCGCGGCGGCGGGATCCAGCGCGTCGCGCAGGGCGTCGCCCAGCAGGTTGAAGGCCATCACGGTCACGAAGATCATCAGGCCGGGGTACAGCAGCAGTTCCGGGTGGGCGCCGATGTATTCGCGCGCGTCGCCGATCATCACCCCCCATTCCGGCGTGGGCGGGCGCACTCCCAGCCCCAGGAAGGACAGGCCAGAGACGTGCAGCAGCATGTGGCCCACATCCAGCCCGGCCATGACCAGCATCTGGGCCAGCACCGGCGGCAGGATGTGGCGCAGCACCAGCCGCGCCGGGCGGGTGCCCGCCGCGCGCGCGGCCAGCACGTATTCGCGCTGCTTCAGCCCCAGCACCAGCCCGCGCGCGAACCGCGCGTACCAGGCCCAGTGGGTGCAGGCCACGGCGATGATCACGTTGGTCAGCCCCGAGCCCAGCAACCCCACCAGGAACAGGGCCAGGATGAAGGTGGGAAAGGTCATGAACACGTCGCAGGCGCGCATGAGCAGGCCGTCCACCCGGCCGCCCGCGTAGCCCGCCACGCAGCCCACCGTCAGCCCCACGGCCACGATGGCGGTCAGGATGGCGGCCACGGCGAACAGCGAGACCCGCGTGCCGTGGCACAGCCGGGCCAGCACGCTGCGGCCCAGGTGGTCTGTGCCCAGCGGTTCCTCCAGGCTGGGGGCCTCGAACTTGCGGGCGATGTCCACGTCGTCGGGGGGACGGGGGGAGAAGGCGGGCGCGAACACGGCCATGGACAGGATGATGCACAGCAGGGCCAGCGCGGCCAGGGCCGTGGGCCGCGACAGCAGCTGGCGCAGCAGCGTGCCGCCCGGGGCGGCGTCCATGAGGAGTTCCGGACTCATGCGGGGGCTCATGCGCGGTCCTCCCCCAGGCGGATGCGCGGGTCGGCCCATGCGTACAGGATGTCCACGGCCAGGTTGCACAGCACGAAGATGGCCGTCATCAGCAGCATGAAGCACTGCAATATGGGATAGTCGCGGTTGTACACGGCGGACACCGCGTAGCGGCCCACCCCCGGCCAGGCGAACACCGTCTCCACGATCACCGCGCCGCCCAGCAGTTCGCCCACGTGCATGCCGAGCGAGGTCAGCATCGGGATCAGCGAGTTCTTGAACATGTGCCGCCACACCACGCCGCGCTCGGAAATGCCGCGTGTTCTTGCATACATGACGTGCCGGGCGTGCATGTTTTCCAGCAGGCTGGTGCGGATGAGCCGGGTGTTGATGCCCATGGACATCAGCGAAAGGGTGACGGCGGGCAGCACCAGGTGTTCGAAGCCGCCGCGCCCCAGCGCGGGCAGCCAGCCCAACTTGACCGCGAACAGCCACACCAGCAGGAAGCCCAGCCAGAAGTTGGGCAGGGACACGCCGGTGTAGGACAGGGCGCGGGCCGCGTTGTCCAGCGGACGGTCGCGGTGCAGGGCCGCGCCGACCCCCAGGGGGATGCTGACGGCCAGGGTGAGCAGCAGGGCCGCCCCGGCCAGTTGCAGGGTGGCGGGCAGGTAGTGCAGCACCTCGCCCAGCACCGGGCGGCCGGTGACGTAGGACGTGCCGAAGTCGCCGGTGACGGCGCGGGCCAGCCAGCGGGCGTACTGTTCCCACAGGGGCAGGTCCAGTTCCAGCATGCGGCGGGCCGTGGCCAGGGCCTCGTCGGTGGGCGGGATGCGCGACAGGCGCAGGTAGGCCATGGCCGGGTCGCCCTGGGCGGCGCGCAGCAGCAGGAAGACCACCACCGACACCAGCAGGAGCAGGGGGACGAGTGCGGCGAGGCGTTTCAGGATGTAGACGGGCATGCGTGGTTTCCGGGGCTGGGCCCTATTTCAGGCGCATGTCCTCGAAGGGGATTTCCGAGTCCATGGCCCCGAAGCGCACCCCGTCCACGCGGGCGGTGTGCACCACCATGCTGCTCTGGTAGGTCAGCGGCAGGTACACGGTCTGTTCGTGCAGGGTGGTCAGGATGTCGCGGTACAGGTTCCGGCGCGCGGTTTCGTCGGTGGTCAGCAGCACCTTGCCGATGTTGGCGTCGATGTCGGCCTTCATGGGCAGGCCAAGCTGCGCCTGGTAGTCGGCGTGCGAGGGCACGCGCATGGAACTGACGAAGGAATGCGGGTCGTAGGGCGCGCCCCAGGTGTCGCCGAAGACCATGCCGAACGCGCCGCTCTTCTGGCGTTCGCCGATGGCGTCCTCTTCCTCGCCGATCAGGTTGGCCCGCACGCCCACGCGCGCCAGTTCGGATTGCAGGAATTCCGCGATGGCCTTTTGCAGGGCGTCGTTGCCCACGAAGCACAGGTCAACGGAAAGGGGCTTGCCGTCCTTCATGCGCGGCCCCTTGGGCGCGGAGCGCTTCCAGCCCGCCTCGTCCAGCAGGGCTTCCGCCCTGGCGGTGTCGTGGGCGTAGGGGGCCAGCTTCAGATCGCAGTAGGGGGCCGTGGGCGGGAACAGGGCGTCGGCGCGCTGCTCCGCGTTCAGGAAGATGCCCTTGACCATGGCGTCCTTGTCGATGGCGTGCAGGATGGCCTTGCGCACGGCGATGTCGGCCGTGGGGCCGCTCTTGCTGTTCAGCGCGATGACCCGGCTGGCCTGCGGCGGCGAAAGGAAGGCCGCGTACGCGCCGCCCTTCTTCAGGGCGTCGAAGGCGTCCAGGCTGATCTGGCCGCCGCCGTGGCCGCCCCCGCCGAACACCAGGTCCAGCTCGCCCGCCTGCAACGCCACCAGCCGGGTGTTGGGGTCGGGCACGACCTTGACCACGATGCGCCTGATGGCGGGCTTCTTGCCCCAGTAGGCGTCGTTGCGCTCGAACACGTCGTGTTCGCCCTTGCGGGTTTCCACCAGCTTCCACGGGCCGGTGCCGATGGGGGCCCTGATGCTGTCGTTGGTGTTGCCCGACGGGGGGAACGCCGAGGGCGACAGGAAGCGCACCGGCCGGATCAGCGCCAGTTCCTGCAACGCGGGGTAGTAGGCGTT
>JALHHV010000315.1:0-2479 GCA_022837365.1 Desulfovibrio sp.
CCGCCGAGGTAGATCTGGTTCAGGTAGATGGTGAGGATTTCATCCTTGCTCAGGTATTTTTCCAGCCTGTACGCAAGGATGGCTTCCTTTATCTTGCGCTCGTAGCTCTTTTCCGAGGTCAGCAGCAGCCGCTTGACGATCTGCTGGGTGATGGTGCTGCCGCCCTGCTTGATGGACCCGGCCTGCATGTTCTTGAGGAACGCGCGGAAGATGGCGATGGGGTCGATGCCCTCGTGCCGGTAGAAGCCGTCGTCCTCGGCGGCCAGGAACGCTTGCGGAACGCGGGGCGACATCTTGTCCAGCGGCGCGAGGAAGCGCTTTTCGCGGTAGAAGTAGCCCATCACGCTGCCGTCGCGGGCGTACACGGTGGTGACGAGGGGGGGGCGGTAATCGGCGATGCGGGTGAAACTGGGCAGGTCGTGCGAGGCCCAGACCACCAGCATGGCGGCAAGCCCGGCCGCGGCGGCAATGCCCAGCGCGCCGACGATGCCGAGGGTGAGCAGCAGTTTTTTCATGGGGGTGCGCGTTACAACGTTTCCGGCCCGTCGTCCAGAGCGCCGGGTTTGCCGGGCCGGGGCGGCCTGCGGCGGCCGCGCGGCGCGGTGCGGGGATCGGGGACGGGCTGGGGTTTGGGCAGGGGGGCCGCGTCCCGCGCTCCGTGGGGAGGCGGCGCGGCGGGGGCATCGACGTCATCGGCCGCGGGGGCGGCGAAGGGCAGCCCGGCCTCCGGGGAGTCCAGCGGGGGCAGGCCCCAGGCCAGGCGCATGCGCCCGAACAGCAGGCGGACGTCCTTTTCCGTCAGGTGCACGGCGGCCAGCACGCTGGCTAGGGTGCGCCCTTCGCGCACGGCCACGCAGTGGTCCGGGGTGAACAGGGTGATGCGTTCGCCGCGCATCCACAGGGGAAACAGGCGACAGTACCAGGGCCGCGCCTCGCGCGGCAGGCGGCAGCCCTCGGCCCCCAGGAAGGCGCAGTCGCCCCGCCGGTCCACGGCCAGGCGCAGGTGTTCGCCGTGCAGGGGGAACAGGGCCTCCACGGCCGCCTCCTCGCCAGGGAACAGGCGCTTCATGCCGTCCACGAAGGGGCGGGTGTTGCGCTCGGTGGCGAATCCGCCCACGTGGTCGCACCATTCCACGATGCGCTCCCATTCCGAGCGGGACAGGGGGAAGCAGAATTCCTCCTCGCCGGGGGTGGTGGAGCAGCATGTGGGGCCTTGCGCCGCGCAGCGGGCGCAGGCCGAGGGATCGGGCGCGGGCGCGTCGCGTCTGGCATGGGGTCTGGCGTGGGGCCGGGCGCAGGGGGCGTCCGGCGTTCCCGGCGTTCCGGAAGTTGCGGGGGTACGGGGGGCGCGCGCCATGTCAGTAGGCTCCGGAGCCCGAACTGGGCCAGTTGCCGTTGAAGCCGCGCAGCACCACCACCCAGAAGGCCCGGCCGGGCTTGCCCCGGTGGGTGGACTGGTAGCGGGTGACCTGCGCGGAGTCGAACATGGCGCCAAGCTGGCGGGGCATGTCCGGCCCGTCGCGCCGCACCAGCACCGCGTCCCAGCCCACCTTGTCGGCGGGCGACGGCCAGATGTCGTACTGGCTCATGCGGCGGCCGAAGTCGGCGCAGTAGGTCACGGGCTGGCCGGGGGCGTAGAAGGCCAGCGAGGCGGTCATGTCGTAGGCGTCGGAGAAGAAGAACACCCGGTCCGGGTCGGGCAACTGGCGGCGCACCTCGTCGAGGTGTTCGCCAAGGTCGGCCCAGCCCTTCAGGCGGGTGGCGGGGTTGTACTGCGGCGGCAGGGGCAGGACGTCCTGCGCGTGCACCAGGCCGAAGGTCAGCACGCCCAGCACCGCCCACACGGGGACCAGCCTGCGCCAGACGGTGGTGCGCGCGCCCTCCGCGCGGAGGGCGGCGTCGCGGCGGCGGGCGGCCAGCAGGTCGGCCAGGCAGCACGCGGCCAGCATGATGCCCGCCACATAGCTCATGGCGGGCCAGTTGGGATAGATGCGGGTGTGCAGGCTCCACAGGGTCATGCCGCCCCACAGGGGCCAGAACCCGGCGGCCAGCAGGATGTCGCGGCGCAGCAGGGGCGCGTCGGCCGCGGCTTCGTCCGTGCGCCCGGTGCAGGCGTTGCGCAGGGCGCGCCAGCCGCCCGCCAGCATCAGGCCCAGCCACCACGGGGTGATGATGCCCGCCTGCGCGCCGAGGTGCTCGGGCAGGCGGTCAGGGGTCAGGAAGGTCTTGGCGGCCTTGCCCGCCACCCCGGCCAGGGTGGCCACGTGGCGGAAGCTGACCCAGTCGTTGGCGATGTTCCAGGCCAGGATGGGCAGCATGCCCACGGCGGAACCGGCGGCCATCACCGCCAGCACGCGCCAGGCCACGCCGCGCGCCAGCAGGCCGTGGCGCGCGAGGCCCCACAGCCACAGCACGGCCACCCCGCCCATGGCCAGCATCATGTACTTGGCAAGCACGCCAAGGGCCATGCAGACGAACA
>JALHHV010000315.1:2573-6781 GCA_022837365.1 Desulfovibrio sp.
GCAACGAACAGGGTCAGCACGCCCAGCGCGGGCGCGCGGAACAGCCGGGCGACGCCGAGATACAGCAGGGTCTGGGCCAGGGCCGAATTGACCACAGCGCCCATGCGTACGCCGGTTTCCGTGTCGCCCAGCAGGGCCGTCCAGGCGTGGATGAGCCACGCGATGAGCGGTCCCTTGGAGTAGTAGGAAAGTTGCAGTCTGCGCGACCAGTCCCAGTACTGCGATTCGTCCTGCACCAGGTCCAGTTGGCCGGACACCACGAACCACAGCCGGACCAGGGTGGTGACGGCGATGATCGCGCCCGCGCACAGGGCGGGGTTGCGTTCCCAGACGGGGGCCGGGGAGGAAGGGCGGAATTCGGGCCGGTGTATGGATGCGGGCATGCGCGCGAAGCTGACCTGTGGGGATAGGGGGGATGGGGGCGGCGGGCGCGGGCGAAACCGCGTGCCGGGGAGCGTGTCTGGTGTGAATCGTTTTGGTTCGAACCGTTCAGGCGCGAACCTGTCAGGCGCGAACCGCTCCCGAACGGTGCCGCAGGGAATGTAGCCTCTCGGAGTGGGGGTGTCCAGAAGGGCGGGACGCGGCCATGGCGGCCCGCTGCCCGCCCTTCCCGTTCAGGCGTGTGCGGTTGTCGCGGGGCTCTTGCCGCCGCGCGGGGCCTTGCTACCTGTACAGCCGCTTGAGCACCTTCAGCTTCAGGTCCGAGCCGGGGGCGAAGCGTAGCGGGATGTCGAAGAAGTTGGAGCCCACGGCGGCCGCGCACGGGGCCGAGAAGGTGGCCAGCCCCGCCGGACCCGCCACCGCGCCGTGCCCGGTTTCGCCCACGCCCCCCTGCGGCAGGCGCGGGTTGGCGAAATGGGTGGCCGCGTCGTTGATCAGCACGGCCCCGGCGCGGGTGGTTTCCATCAGCCGTTCGCCGCGCGCGTGGGCAGTGGTGAAGGCGTACAGCGCGGTGAGCGCGGGCAGCCCGGCCAGGAAGGCCGTGGCCTCGTCCAGACGGGCGTAGGGGCGCACCGCCAGCACGGGGCCGAAGCCTTCCTCGCGCAGGACGGGGCTGTCGTCGGGCACGTCGGTGATCAGGGCGGGCGGCACGTACAGGGCTTCCCGGTCCGGCTGGTTCTGGGAATCCCCGGGGCCGAAGGGCAGGGCACGCCCGGCGGCCAGCCGTTCCGCCTGGCGCACGAAGCCGGCGGCGGAGACCATGCGGCCGAAGTCCGCGCTGGCGCGGGGCTGCGGGCCGAAGGCGCGTTCCAGTTCGGCGCGCAGCGCGTCCAGCACGCGGTCCAGCACGGTGCGCTGCACCAGCAGCACGTCGGGCGCGGCGCGCAGTTGCCCGGCGTGCAGGAACTTGGCCCACACGATGCGCCGGGCGGCCATGGCGATGTCCGCGTCGCCGTGCACCAGCGCGGCGGACGGCCCGCCGGTGATGGCGGCGTACGGGGTCAGGGTGCGGGCGGCCAGCGCGGCGATGGTCCGCGCGCCGCGCGTGTCGCCGTCGTACCACACGAAGTCGGGCGCGGTGGCCAGCAGGGCCTCGTCCGTTTCCGCNNATTGCCCGCGCCGACGGCGTCGGCCAGGGGCACCAGCAGGCTGCGGAACGGGTCGGCCCAATGACCGTGCACGACCACCCGGCCCAGCGGCTGGCGGCGCACGTAGCTGCGCGCCTTGAACTGCCCCAGCGACGAGAGCACCCGCCGCCCGCCGCAGAAGCCGGGCACGGCCTTGATCAGCCAGTCGATCTCGTGCAGCGCGGGCACCACCTCGCGCACCAGAAAGGGGTGCTCCGGGCGGCCGTAGTCGGCGCGGATGGCGTCGGCCAGGCGGTCGCGGTAGCCCTGCACGCCTTCGCGCAGGCGGCGCAGGGCGTCCACCCGCGCGCCGGAGGGCAGCACCGCGCCCGAGGCGATGAACGATTTCTGGCGCGCGGCCAGCGCGGCCATGTCCTCACCGATGACCGAGGGCCCGGCGACGGAAGCGCCTGCGGCGGCGTCGGCAGGGGAGGACGGGAAGGGGGATGCGGATGGCTGGGCGGAACTGGTGGCGGAGGTCTGGGTCATGGCGCGCTCCTTGGCGGACGTTCCGGCTCGGGGCGGATGCGCCCCGCCCGATGCGGAGGGTTCGGCGGAAGGCTGGCGGCTGGCCGGGGCGCGGGACGCCCGCCGGTACGGTTCGCCATTGTGTACTGATAACGCATCCCGTGTCGCCGCGCCAGTGGGGGCGGCGGGGAAACACGGCTGCGCGGGCGTCTTGACAGGTTTGGCGCTTGCGGTGCAGGGTAGACTGGCCTTCGTGCGGCCCGGCGTCTGGAAGCAGCGCCAACGGGGCCGGTCACTGCGGGCGCACGCGACACCGCTTGCGCCCCTTCGGCGTGCCCGTGGCACGGCGCGACGCAGGTGCCCCTTTCCCCATGCCGCGCGGATGCCGCAATGATCCGTCAGGGAGAGTTTTCACGATGTCAAAGGGTTCCAATCAGTTCGACGTCATCGTCGTGGGCGGCGGCCCGGCCGGGCTGTTCGCCGCGTACCATCTTGCCGAGCATTCCGGCCTGCGCACCTGCCTCATCGAGCGCGGGCAGGACGTGCGCAAGCGCAGCTGCCCCATCAACAAGACGCAGAAGTGTCTGAAGTGCAAGCCGTGCCACATCCTGTCCGGCATGGGCGGCGGCGGCCTGTTTTCGGACGGCAAGCTCAATTTCATCCACAAGCTGGGCAAGACCGACCTTACCCAGTTCATGCCCCGTTCCGAGGCGGAAGCCCTGATCGACGAGACGGAGACCATCTTCAACCGTTTCGGCATGGACGGCCCGGTCTACCCCTCGGATATGGAGGCGGCCAAGGCCATCCGCAAGCAGGCCAAGAAGCACGGCATCGACCTGCTGCTCATCAAGCAGAAACACCTCGGCAGCGACTGCCTGCCCGACCATATCGCCTCCATGTGCGCGCACATCCGCGACAAGGGCGTGGACATCCGCACCGGCGAGGAAGTGCGCTCCCTGACCGTGGAAAATGGCGCGGTGCGCGGCCTGGTCACCGACAAGGGCGAATATTCCTGCAAGGCGGTGATCATCGCCCCCGGCCGCGTGGGCGCGGACTGGGTGGGCGAACTGGCGCGCGGGCACGGCCTGGCCGTGAGCCAGCGCGGCATAGAGGTGGGCGTGCGCGTGGAAGTGCACAAGGACATCATGTCGGACATCACCGACGTGATCTACGACCCCACCTTCTTTGTGCAGACCGACAAGTACGACGACCAGACGCGCACCTTCTGCACCAACCCGGAAGGGTTCATCGCGCTGGAGAACT
Source organism: Desulfovibrio sp. (assembly GCA_022837365.1). GTDB lineage: Bacteria > Desulfobacterota > Desulfovibrionia > Desulfovibrionales > Desulfovibrionaceae > Cupidesulfovibrio. The sequence goes on from JALHHV010000315.1 coordinate 5,873, forward strand.
ACCAGGACTTCGTGTGCGTGAACGGCCACGCCTACCGCCACCGCAAGTCGGAGAACACCAACTTCGCCTTCCTGTCCAAGGTGGTGCTGACCGACCCGGTGTCCGACAACCAGGGCTACGGCACCGCCATCGGGCGGCTGGCCACCATCATCGGCGGCGGCAAGCCCATCCTGCAACGCTTCGGCGACCTGCGGCGGGGCCGCCGGTCCACGTGGAACCGCGTCAACAAGGGCTACATAGAGCCCACCATGACCAACGTGGTGCCCGGCGACATCGCCATGGCCCTGCCGGAACGCATCGTGACCAACCTGGTGGAGGGGCTGGAGCAGCTGAACAACGTCATGCCCGGCATCGCCAACGAGGAAACGCTGCTCTACGCGCCGGAGATCAAGTTCTTCGCCACGCAGGTGGAGACGGACAACCGTCTGGAAACCTCGCTGAAGGGACTGTTCGTGGCGGGCGACGGGCCGGGGGTCGCGGGCAACATCGTGTCCGCCGCCGCCACCGGGCTGATCCCGGCCAAGGCCATCATCGAACGGTTGTAGCGCGGCGGCGTGGCGGAAGATAGTGTCCGCGTGTCTTGAAAACCGCCGTTCCGGCCTTATGTTCTTGGGCGAGACACCAATCGCGCCCAGCGCGAGGGAGGTGATGCGCATGTTCACCGGCATAGCACGCGTGCCACGGCACGTATGGGACAGCGACCCGGCCGTCCGGGACGACTTCGAGCGGTTGATCGAACGGCTGGAAGGGCTGGCCCTGGATGTGGGCCTGGACCCCGAACGCAACATCTGCCTCACCGACGGCGAGGGGGATGTGCGGGTGGGGATCAGCGAGGAGATGGACATGTATCTCCGCGAGGAACCCGGCACCTGGCGCATGTAACAGGTACCGCGCGTCGGCCCGGAGGGG
>JALHHV010000315.1:6789-7890 GCA_022837365.1 Desulfovibrio sp.
ACCGAGTTGGGCGGAAACACCCGGATGGCCCAGGTCAGCGCCAGCGCGAACAGCGCCGAGACGATGCCCACGCCCGCGTCCCAGAACGGCGGCGCGCCAAGGGCGATGCGCATGAGCAGGGTGGCGATGACGTAACCCGAGTTGCGGAACACCGCGTGGAACGAGGGCATGAAGGTCTGCGCCACCAGCACCATCAGGATGTCGGCGAAGATGAGCACCGTGTAGATGGTCTCGAAGAAGTCGAACGACTGGCCGGTGGTGGCGAACATCCAGCCGTCCCACAGGGCCACGCCGATGAACGTCACGAACAGGCCGAGCGCCAGTATCTTCTTGGCCATGACGTAGTGCATGCGGTCCATGGCCGAGGTGATGTACCCCTGCGGCCGCTGCACCTTGTAGTACAGGCCAAGGCACAGGAAGATCACCAGCGCGGCGCTGGCCGATACGATGATGTGCAGCACGGGCTGAAGATCGAGCGACAGGGTGATGGGCTCGTGCATGTGCGAAAGCTCCTTGAAGGAGTTCCGCAGCAGGATCAGCGCGAGGATCTCGAACTGCTTGCCGACGGAGCGCGACAGCGAGCAGGACAGCACCAGGATCAGGCTCATCACTTCCAGCACCAGCAGCATGGTGAAGGCGAAGTTGACGGCCTGGAAATGGTTGGAGGGAACGAAGCGGGTCAGCTCTTCCGGCAGGCCGGTCAGCAGGCCGCGCCGGTTCAGTTCGATGGCGATGATGCCGCCGATGAACGCGAAGATGAGACCGAGCGCCACCCGGCGCTGGGTGCGCGGGTGTTCCCAGTAATGGTGCAGCAGGTCGAAGAGATGGGTGAGTGGTTCGAGGCGGAACATGGTCGTGCCCGGGCGCCGGGGCCTGATGGATGGTTTCGGGGCTTGCGCGGCCACGCGGAGTGCGAGCCGCGTGCGCATGTGACCGACGTCGTCCGCCTATAGCAGGAAATAACGACAAACAGAAAGGGATTTGCCTGAATTTTCCGAACCGTCGGTTGGTCCGCCCCGGCATTGCCGTATGGGCTCGGGACCAGGTTCACCGGCAAATCCCTTTCATCGGGAAGTGTTCCGTCGGCATTATTCCGTTGCA
>JALHHV010000316.1 GCA_022837365.1 Desulfovibrio sp.
GCACCTCGCCCACGGTGGCCACCTTGCGCAACGAGGCCCACAGGTTGTCCACGCCAAGGCCGGTCTTGGCGGACACCACCAGCGGGGCGATGCCCCCCAGGATGTCGCGCCACTGGCGCTGGCGCTCGGCGCGCTCGCGCTGGGTGCACTTGTCGGCCTTGGTCAGCACCGGCAGCAGGGTGATGCCGCTCTTGCGGGCGAACGAGGTCAGGTCCAGGTCCAGTTGCTGCGGGTCCAGGCGGCTGTCCAGCAGCACGGCAAGGGCCTTCAGGGTGGGGCAGGTGGTCAGGTAGCGCTCGATGAGCGTGGCCCATTTCTGCCGTTCTTCCTTGCTGCACTTGGCGTAGCCGTAGCCGGGCAGGTCCACCACGTAGAAGCCGTCCGGCTTCACGCGGTAGTAGTTGATGGAGCGCGTCTTGCCGGGGGTGCCGCTGATCTTGGCCAGCGCCTTACGGCGGGCCAGGGCGTTGACCAGGGACGATTTGCCCACGTTGGAGCGCCCGGCAAAGGCTATCTGCGGCGCATCGAAGGCGCGCATCTGTTCCAGGGTGTAGACGGTGGCTTCAAGTTCAAGCACTGGCTGCATGGTCGTATCCGGTGGCGCTGGGCGCGCCGTGTGTCTGGGGGTAGGCCCGGCGGGGCGTCGTGCGGGACGGTCGGCGGGCGCATGGTCTGACGGGATGCGTGGTCCGACGGGATGCGTAATCCGGCGTCGGCTTCATTGTTGACAACGGGCCGCCGTTGGGAAAAAATATCCTGTTACCCGATGCGGGCGCATGGTGTCCAGTCCGGCCGCCCCGCCCGTTCCGCCGCAACCGGCCCCCGCGCCGCCAACCCTCGGAAAGGACGCCGCATGGCCCGCTACCGCATACTGGTGCTGAACGGCCCCAACCTGGGCGCGCTGGGCGTGCGCCAGCCCGACATCTACGGCAGCGTGGGCATGGACGCCGTGCCCGGCCTGGTCGGGCAGGTGCTGGGCGCGCGTACCGGCGAGGTGGAACTGGAATTCTTCCAGACCAATGGCGAGGGCGCGCTCATCGACCGGCTGGAACAGGCCCGGCGCGACGGAGTGGACGGCGTGGTGCTGAACGCGGGCGCGTACACCCACACCAGCCTTGCCCTGGCCGACTGCCTGGCCTGGATCGGCCTGCCCTGCGTCGAGGTGCATCTCAGCAACGTGCTGGCGCGCTCTGAACCGCTGCGCCAGAAGAGCTACATCGGACGCCACGTCATCGGCGTGGTGGCCGGGTTCGGCATCACCAGCTACGCGCTTGCCGTGCAGTCGCTGGTGCTGCACCTGGACCGGTCGGACGCCCGGCGGCACGCCGCGACCCCGGTGTAGGGCCGCATATCCAGTCTGAACATCATTCCGGAGGCTTCATGTATTCGACCACCGATTTCAGGAAGGGGCTCAAGATCGAAATCGACGGCACGCCCTTCGAAATCGTCGAGTTCCAGCATTTCAAGCCCGGCAAGGGCGGGGCCATGGTGCGCACCAAGCTGCGCAACCTGCTGAACGACCGCGTGGTGGACAACACCTTCCGCTCCGGCGAAAAGGTGGGCCGCCCCGACATGGAAACCCGCGAAATGCAGTACCTGTACCGTGAAGGCGACGACCTCGTGTTCATGGACCTGACCACCTACGAACAACTGCACATCGCGGAAGACACCACCGACGGCAAGGCCGGTTTCCTCAAGGAAGCCCAGCAGGTGCGCGTGCTGCTGTACAACGGCAAGCCGCTGGACATCGACCTGCCCGTGTCCCTGGTGCTGGAAGTGACCGACACCGAGCCCGGCGCCAAGGGCGACACCGTGAGCAACGTGACCAAGCCCGCCACGCTGGAAACCGGCATCGTCATCGGCGTGCCCATCTTCGTGAACATCGGCGACCGCGTGAAGGTCGACACCCGCACCCGCGAATATCTGGGCCGCGAATAGCCCGGTTCCGCGCGCGGCGCGCCACGAGACGATTTCCCCCCCTGTCCGTTTGGAGGGAAAGGGGGGAGGGGACTACGGCCGCCAGTCCGGAGCGGCTGGGCCTTGTGGACGGGACCTCTCGAGTACGGTAAGGGATATGGCCGATACGGTCATATCCCTTTTCCTTGCGGGCCGCCCCGCGCCAACACGCATTCCGCGACAATCAGGAGGGTGCCGCCACGGACGGCAACAAACTGGCCCGCGAACTTTTCGGGCTCTTCCTCATCTTCTGGGGGCTGCTGCTCTTGCTCAGCCTCGCCACCTTCGACGCCCGCGACCCCAGCCTGAACCACGTGGTCAGCAATGCCGCGCAGGTCCGCAACAGCGCAGGGCTGTTCGGGTCGTACCTTGGCGGCATCCTGGTGGATCTCTTCGGTTTTTCCGCCTTCCTGTGGCCGTTCGGGTTCATGGGCATCGGCGCGCGCTACGTGGTCATTCCCTTTGACGTGCCGTGGTGGCGCTGGCTGGGGCTGATCCTGCTGGGCGCCTGCGTGGCCACCATGGGCGCGGGCTGGAACCTGGCCGTCGGCGACGTGGGCGGGGGCGGCTTCTTCGGCATCATCCTGCACAATTTCGCGGCACGCTATTTCAGCCCGCGCGGCTCGGCGCTGGTGTGGGTGTTCCTGTTCCTGATCTCGGCGCAACTGGTGCTGGGCCTGTCGTGGCCGGCCATGGGCCGGCCCAAGCCCGCCGCAAAACTGGAACTTGCCGCCCCTCGTCCGGCGGCCGAAGTACCTGCCGCCCGCCCGGTGATCGTGGCGGGCGACGAGGGCCTGCCCGATTCCACCGGCCTCGCCGAACCCGCTCACGCATCCCGCCCCTCACGCCCCTCACGCCCCTCCCGTTGGCTGAAGCTGCCGGGCATGGGCGTGTTCCAGTTCCTGTGGAACCGCAAGCGGGGGGCAAGACAAGGCCAGGTGCTGGACGTCACC
>JALHHV010000007.1:0-16355 GCA_022837365.1 Desulfovibrio sp.
CCCCTCGCTGTTCTGCGCCCGCATGGTGGGGCTGGAGGGCACGGCCGACGTGCTGGCGCTGTTCCTGCGCGTGGCCTCCGGCCAGGACGAGGGCGGCAGCGTGCGCAAGCGCTTCCTGCGCGGTGACGGCGGCACCATGCTGGCCTCGGTCACCCTGTACGCGGTGCATGACGCCCTGGGCTTGCCGCTGCACGTGGTGCATCTGGTCCGCCCGCTGGACCGTACGGATAGGGGCAGCGACCGGCCGGACATCCAGGCCCGGCGCCGCTTCGACGACGTGCCCTTCCCCGTGGGCTGGTCCGCCACCGATGGCGCCCACGCCCCTGGCACGGCGCGGCCCGACCGCTACCGCGCCGCGCTGCACCTCATCGCCCACGCCACCCTGCACGAGCCCGAGCCCGACGGACTGGCCCTGGCCTTCGCGCGCATCTTCCGTTCGCTGCTGCCGGGCGAGCCGCCGCAACTGGTGGTCTATCCCGGCGACGGCAGCCGCACCGTGTATGCTTCCGCCGACGCGGCCGGGCGCAGGGACGCCGCGCCCCCGTGCGACCTTGCGGCGCGGGTGTACCTGCGCGGCGAGACCGTGCGCGTGGACGCCGACGAACTGCGCGAACTGGCCGAACTGGGCGAATGCCTGCTGCCCGACCCCGTGCCCGCCCACTGGCTGGGCGTGCCGCTGCGCACCCGCACCGGCGAGGTGCTGGGGGCCATCGTGTGCCGGGTGGAAGGCGAAGGGGATGCCGACCGTGTTGACCGGGCCGAGGCGCAGGCCCTGCCGCGCCCCGCGCCCGCGCGGCCCCGGCCTGATTTTTCGGCAGAGGACCGCCGCCTGCTGGAACTGGTGTCCGGCCACGTGGCCGACGCCCTGGCCGCCCGACGCGACCTGGGCCGCCGGGCCCTGGACGAGGTGCGCTTTCGGGCCTCGTTCATGGATGCGGTGGCGGGCATGGCCTTGCTGGACGCCGGGGGCAGGCTGCTGGCGGTGAACCGGGCCTTCGAGGCCGCCTTCGGCTATCCCGACGGCGTGCTGGCCGGTACGGAACTGCGCGACCTGCTGCCCCCCGACCTGGCCGGGCAGGCCCTGCGCGAGTTCGGCGGGCTGTGGCTTTCGGTGTCGGCCATCCGTGCGGCGGCGGGCATGGGCGAGGCCACCGGCGCCATGGTGGAGACCTCGTGGCCCTTCCTGCGGGCCGACGGCGAAAAGCGCTGGATGCAGCAGAGCCTGCGCATCCTGCCCGGCGAGGCGGGGCACCCCCCGTGCGCGCTGTTGCAGGTCACCCCGCTGGAGGGCGGCAACGGCCGCGCCGGGCGCGACCCGGCCGCCCGCGATGAAGAGCGGATGACCCAGACCGCCTTCCACGACGTGCTCACCGGCCTGCCCAACCGGGTGCTGCTGCTGGACCGCGTGGAAAGCGCCCTCAAGCGCGCCCGGCGGCACGACCATTACCGGTTCGCCGTGCTGTTCCTGGACATTGACCGGTTCAAGGTGGTCAACGAAAGCCTGGGCCACCGCGCGGGCGACGAACTGCTGCGCCTGTTCTCCGACCGGGTGCTGCCCTGCCTGCGCGAGGTGGACACCCTGGCCCGCTGCGGCGGCGACGAGTTCGCCGTGCTGCTGGACGACGTGGAGGACATGGCTGAGGTGGGCACCATCGTCGAGCGCATCCAGGACGCGCTGCGCACCCCCTTCCCGGTGCACGACACCGAGGTGTACATGGCCGCCAGCATCGGCGTGGTGGTGCGTGCCCGGCAGTACACCTCGGCCGAGGACATCCTGCGCGACGCCGACCTCGCCATGTTCCGCGCCAAGGAATCGGGCAAGGGCCGCTACGAACTGTTCGACGAGGACGTGGTCCCCGCCGCCCCGGACAAGTTGCGCCGCGAGAACGAACTGCGCCGGGCCATGGAGCGGGGCGAGATAGAACTGTACTTCCAGCCGGTGGTCTCGCTGCGTACCGCGCGCATCACCGGACTGGAGGCGCTGGTGCGCTGGAACCACCCGGAACTGGGCCTGCTGGCGCCGTCGGACTTCATCCCCCTGGCCGAGGAGTCCGGGCTGATCTACCACCTGGACCGGCACGTGCTGGAACTGGGCTGCGCATCCGTGCGCGCCCTGCGCGAACGGGCCGGACCGGCGGCGGAATTCGCCCTGAACCTGAACATCTCGGCGCGCAGCTTCCGCCGCTGGAACATGGTGGAAAGCTATTCCGCCGTCATCCTGGAATCGGGCTGCAACCCGCTGGACGTGCGGCTGGAGATCACCGAAAGCCTGCTGCTGACTGGCGTGGATTCCGTCACCGACAAACTGTGGAAGTTCAAGGAACTGGGCGTCTCGCTGGTGCTCGACGACTTCGGCACCGGCTACTCCTCGCTGAACTACCTGCGCCAGTTCCCCATGGACATGATCAAGATCGACAAGTCGTTCACCAGCCGCGTGCACGAGGAAAAGGCCGCCTACGGCATCGTGCAGTCCATCGTCAGCCTGGGCCGGGGCCTCGGCCTGGGGGTGGTGGCCGAAGGCATCGAACGGCCCGAACAGGCCGAAGTGCTGCTGGAACTGGGCTGCCTGTACGCCCAGGGCTTCCTGTACTCCCGCCCGCTGCCCTTCGACCGCATCGTCAAGGTGTTGGAACGCCGCTCCCCCCTGCCACTGTCGGCGGGGTAGCAGGTGCAGGAATAGAGAAAGGCAAACGGGGGAAGGGACCCTTTAAAAAGGGTCTCCTTCCCCCGAACCCCCATCCCCCCAAACTTTTCAATTGGGGGTCCGGAACTATCTGCCCTTCTTGTCTAAAGGAAAGGGCGCGGAATGATCCGCGCCCATTTCGTTTTTTACGTCGTCCACGATGGAAAAGTTTTGGGGGGAGAGGGTGGGGGGCCGGGGGGAGGGAGAGGACCCCTTTTCCAAAAGGGGCCCTCTCCCTCCCCCCGTTATCTTTCCTAATCTTTCGGAAACGCCAGGGGCAGCAGGTCGTCGATGTGGGCCACGGGGTGGACCTGGATGCGGCGCAGCAGGTCGGCGGGGATGTCTTCGAGATCCTTGACGTTCTGGCGCGGGATAATCACGTGCTGCATGCCGCGCGCCACCCCGGCGAGGATCTTTTCCTTGATGCCGCCCACGGGCAGCACGCGGCCGCGCAGGGTGATCTCCCCGGTCATGCACAGGTCGCTGCGCACGGGGGTGCCGGTAAGGGCGGAGAGCAGCGCGGTGACCATGGTCACCCCGGCGGAGGGGCCGTCCTTGGGGGTGGCCCCTGCGGGCACGTGGATGTGCAGGTCGAGCTTTTCCGAGAAGTCGGGCTCGATGCCCAGGCGTTCGGCCCGGCTGCGCGCGTAGGATATGGCGGCCTGCGCGCTTTCCTTCATCACGTCGCCGAGCTGGCCGGTCATGGTCACGCCGCCCTTGCCCTTCATGGGGGTGACCTCCACGTGCAGCACTTCGCCGCCGTAGGGGGTCCAGGCCAGGCCCAGGGCCACGCCGGGCAGCAGTTCGGCTTCCTTTTCCTCGTCGATGAAGCGGGGTGCGCCCAGGAACTTTTCCAGCATGCGCGGGGTGATGCGGAAGGGACCCTTTTCGCCCTCGGCCTTGCGGCGGGCCACCTTGCGGCACAGCGAGCCGATCTCGCGTTCCAGGTTCCGCAGCCCGGCCTCGCGGGTGTAGCCGGTGATGATGCGCTCGACGAGCGCGTCGGGAACGGTGACCTCGCGCGGGGACAGGCCGTTTTCCTTGGCCTGGCGCGGCAGCAGGTAGCGGCGGGCGATGGCCAGCTTTTCCTGCATGGTGTAGCCGGGGATGGAGATGACCTCCATGCGGTCGCGCAGGGCGGGGGGGATGGTGTCCAGTTGGTTGGCGGTGCAGATGAACATGACCTTGGACAGGTCGAAGGGCACGTTCAGGTAGTGGTCGCTGAACGACCAGTTCTGTTCCGGGTCCAGCACTTCGAGCAGCGCCGACGACGGGTCGCCCCGGAAGTCGGAGCCGATCTTGTCGATTTCATCCAGCATCAGCACGGGGTTGCGCGTGGCCAGTTGCTTCAGGCTCTGCACGATGCGCCCCGGCATGGCGCCGATGTAGGTGCGCCGGTGGCCGCGGATTTCCGCCTCGTCGCGCATGCCGCCCAGCGAGATGCGCTGGAACTTGCGGCCCATGGCCCGGGCGATGGACCGGCCCAGCGAGGTCTTGCCCACGCCGGGAGGCCCCGCGAAGCACAGGATGGGCCCCTTGGACTTGGGGTTCAGCTTGCGCACGCTGAGGTATTCCAGGATGCGGTCCTTGACCTTGGCGAGGCCGTGGTGGTCCTCGTCCAGGATGACCTTGGCCTTGTTGATGTCCAGCCGGTCGCGCGAAAGTTTGGCCCACGGCAGTTCCGCCAGCCATTCCAGGTAGGTGCGCACCACGGTGGCCTCGGACGAGTCGGGGTGCATGGAGGCCAGGCGGCGCAACTGCTTGTCCGCCTCCTTGCGCACCTCGCGGGGCAGCCCGGCGCGCTCCAGGGAGCGGGTCAGGTCCTCCAGTTCCTCGTCCTCGTTGCCCGATTCGCCAAGCTCGCGGCGGATGGCCTTCATCTGCTCGCGCAGGAAATAGTCCTTCTGGGCCTTGTCCATGCCCTCGCGCGCCATGCTCTGGATCTTGGCCTGCATGGACGCCACTTCCACTTCCTTGACCAGCTGCTCGTTGACCAGGCGCAGCCGGGCGTCGGGGTCGGTGCATTCCAGGATGGCCTGCGCGTCGGACACCTTCATGCGCAGGTTGGCGGCGATGAGGTCGGCCAGGCGGCCGGGGTCGTCCACGGAATTAAGCACGGCCATGATGTCCGAGGTGGCTATGCCGCGCAGTGAGAGGATCTTTTCGCTCTGCTCGCGGGCGGCGCGCATCATGGCTTCCTGCTCCACGGTGGGCGGGCCCAGTTCCGGCTCGGGCAGGGTTTCCACGCGGGCGGTGAGGTAGCCGTCGCCCACGCCGAAGGATTCCACCCGCGCGCGACTGATGCCCTGCACCAGCACCTTCAGCCGGTTGTCGGGCATCTTCAGCATGCGCATGATCATCACCACCGTGCCGGTGGCGTGCAGGTCTTCGGGCGCGGGGTCGTCCACCGACTCGTCGCGCTGGGTGCAGATCATCAGGTAGCGGCTGCCGTTGAGGGCGGCGTCCACAGCCTGCACCGACTTTTCGCGGCCTACGAACAGCGGCAGGATCATGTAGTTGAACACCACCACGTCGCGCACGGGCAGCACGGGCAGTTCGTCAGGCAGCACGGGCAGTTCCGGCCCGTCCGCGTGGCTGGAGCCGTCGGAGGCGCCGGACGGTTCGGACGCATCGGCGGACTCCGGGGCGTCGTCGAAATCCGGGGCGCGGGCATCGTCCCCGGCGCGGGGCGGAGCGGACGCGGCCGCTTCCCTGTCGGCGTCGTCGGCGGCGTCGGCGGCGGTTCCGGCAGGGGCGTCGGTTTCCCGTGTCCCGGCCTTGGGCTTCTTGGGGGTGTCGTCGTCGTATATGTCGTCGGTCATGCGGGGTGCTCCTCGCGTGTCAGAATCGGATATGGAAATCGTGCGGGGCGGCGTCCTGCCCATCCGGTGCGCCGGGTGCATCGGGAGACGCATGCTCCTCCACGCCGGTGACCCTGGCGAACATGGGCCCTTGCCACAGGGCGTCGCGCAGGGCGTCCATGTGCTCGTCCGGCCCCTGGGCCTCCAGTTCCACGCTGCCGTCGGGCAGGTTGCGCACCCACCCGGACAGGCCTAGAGCGCGGGCGGTGCGGCCGGTCCAGGAGCGGAAGCCCACCCCCTGCACCCTGCCGGTGACCCTGAATCGGCTGCGCGCCATGTGCGTCCGCTCCCGTCAGATCAGGCCGTCGTCCTTGAGGCTGTAGCACGCGTCGTCGGTGACGATGACGTGGTCCAGCAGACGCAGGCCGATGGCTTTGGCCGAAAGTTCCAGTTGCCGGGTGATCTCGATGTCTCCCGCCGACGGCGACGGATTGCCGCCGGGGTGGTTGTGCACCAGGATGATCGAGGCCGCCTTGTGCCGCAGGGCCAGTTCCAGGATTTCGCGCGGGTACACGGCCGATGCGTTCACCGTGCCGCGCGACGCCCTTTCCCAGGCCATCAGGCGGTTCTGGGTGTCCAGCAGGGCCACCCAGACCTCCTCGTGCGGCGATGCGGCCAGGCGCACCCGGGCCATTTCCGCCACCGCCTGCGGGCTGCCCAGCACTTCGCGTTCGCGGGCCGGGGTTTCCACGTAGCGGGCCATCACCTCGCGCAGCAGGGACCAGAAATCGAGCATGGCCGGGCCGAAGCCCTTCACCGCCATCAGTTCCGAGGGCCGGGCGTCCAGCACGCCGCGCAGGCTGCCGAAGCGGGCCAGCAGTTCCTTGGCCAGCGGCTTGGTGTCGCGGCGCAGCAGCACGTGGCCCAGCAGCAGTTCCAGCACTTCGTAGTCGGGCAGGGCGGCAGGGTCGTTGCGCAGCCTGGCCCGCACCCGCTCGCGGTGGCCGTGGTAATGGGGACCAGTGGTCATAATAAGCAGTCGTGCGGGGCGTGCAAGCCCGTTGTACGGGTGCGGCCCGTGGCTGCGGGAGTGGCCGGATGCTGCGGTGCCGGGGCCATGGTCAGTTCCTGTGCCCGCCCGGCGCGTACGCCGGGGGACGGGGCCTGCCAGACTGGTGTACGCCGGGTCGGGCGGCCCCCTGCGCGGCGCGGCGGCTGCGGGCGAACAGGGTGAACAGCCCGGCCACCAGCATTTCCATGGCTTGCTCGGGCGAACGCTCGCCGCTCTTGATGCCCATTTCTGCCTCCAGCGCCAGGTCCCATATCCGGGCCAGACCGGCGTGGCCCAACTGGCGCGCCAGTTGCTGCTTGGGCGGCAGCACGGAAGGGGGCAGGCGCACCGGCTCTCCGGCCAGCAGTTGCCACAGGATGCGCGTTTCGCGCAGCAGCATGCCCAGGAAGGGGAAGAGCATGGAATCGCCCCCCAGGCGGTCGCGCAGCACTTGGCGCCACACGGTCATGGGGGCGTTGCCCGCCTGCAGGGCTCGCATGAAGGAAAAGATGTCGATGTCCGCCGCGTGGTCCACCAGCGCGGCCATGGCGGCGGTCACCTCGCCGTCGCCCGCGGCCAGCGAGAGCTTTTCCAGTTCGGTGGCGATGGCCGTGGCGTCGGGCGGCAGGGCGGCGCATACCGCCTCCAGCGCGCCGGGCGCGAAGCGGAGCCCTTGCGAGGCCGCATGCTGGCGCACGAAGGTGGCCACGCCCCGCTCGTCGAGGCCCGGCGAGCGCCAGATCCATTTCTTCGACTCCGCGAAGTCCAGGCAGCGCAGCTTGGCGATGTGCGCGGGCACCTTGGGCTGGCCCTTGTCGAAACCCACCTCCAGGCACAGGAAGGGCCACGCCAGCGGATTGGGGCGGGCCAGGGCGGCGGAGATGCGCTTCCACGTCTCGGCGGGCAGGTTCTGGGCGTTGCGCACCACCAGCGCGCGCGGGGTGGCGAACAATCCTTGCAGGGTCAGGTGTTCCCAGAAGGCGGGGGGCAACGGCTCGTCGCCCCAGAAGGCCTGGCGGTCCCATTCCGGCGCGGCGGCCGGGGCCAGTCCCATGGAACCGGCGCCGGCCTCGGCCGCCACGGGCGGATGCGCGGCCAGCAACGCGTCGATGCGGTCGCGGGTCAGGCGGGCGTCGGGGCAGATGCAGATGGTGAAGCCGGGTCGGGTCATGCAGTCACCGTGGGGTTGCGGGAGGGCGGCAACGAGAAGGCCCGAAGGGAGCGCCTCCCCTCGGGCCGTTTATATCCGGGCCTTGGCCTGCGGTCTAGAAGCGCTGGCGCATCCTGTCCACCAGCCGCCGCACCAGTTCGGCGCCCACCTTTTCGGCGGCGTCGCGCTCGTTGTAGGTGTCGTACGAGTCGGAGTAGCCGACGATCTGCGATTCCCAGATCACGGCGTTGGTGGCGCCGTCGTACACGGTGGCCTCGGCGGACATGGAGGCCGTGTACAACTGGGTAGTGTCGTCGGAGTCGCGCACCTCGCCGCGCAGGCGGAAATGGCGTACCCGCAGCTTGATCTCGTAGTCCGCGCGGCCGTCGTCCTTCCACACCGCCAACTGGCGCGCCCCGATCTCGTCGCGCAGGGCGGAACGCAGCATGTACGGCAGCCACGGGTACATGGTGGGGTTGTCCACGGCCTTGACCTTGAGGGTCTTGCTGCCGTCGCCGAAGATGCCGGTTTCCTCGCTGGTCAGGTTGTACCCCGCGCAGCCGGTCAGCGACACGAGCAGCGCGACGGCCACAAGGGACGCCAGGGCGCACGGCACGCGCCGCGCGATGCGGGACAGGGAGCCCCCGTTCCGGAGGGACGCGGCGGCCATGGCTAGCCGACCACCACGTTGACGAGCTTGCCGGGAATGACGACGACCTTGCGCACGGTGACACTCTCCAGGTGGCGGGCCACGTTGGGTTCCGACAGGGCGGCGGCCTCGATGGCCTTGGCGTCCGCCCCGGCGGGCACGCTGACGCGGCCGCGCAGCTTGCCGTTGATCTGGACCACGATGGTTTCCTCGTCACGGGCCAGGGCTTCCTCGCTCCACTGCGGCCACGGCTCGTCGGTGACGCGCCCGGTGTGGCCCACGGCCGCCCAGAGTTCCTCGGCGATGTGCGGGGTGATGGGCGAGAGCAGCGTGAGCACGGTGGCCACGGCGCTGGACAGCACCCTGCGGCCGCCCTCGTCGCCGGACAGTTCGTCCTTGGCGAGGTACAGCGCGTTGACCAGTTCCATCACCGCCGCGATGGCCGTGTTGAACTGGAACCTGTCGCTGATGTCCGCCCCGGCCTTGCGCACTGTGGCGTGTTCCTTGTTGCGCAGGTCCTTGCCTTGAGGCGTGGCCGCGTCGGCCGCCGTGGCTGAGCAGGCCTTCACCGGCAGGAGCAGGCCGGAGAGCTCCTCGGCCAGGCGCCAGATGCGCCCGATGAACCGGTAGGAACCCTCGATGCCGGTGTCGCTCCAATCGAAGTCGCGTTCCGGCGGCGCGGCGAACAGGCAGAACAGGCGCACCGTGTCCGCCCCGTAGCGGGCGATCATCTCGGTGGGGTCCACCACGTTGCCCTTGGACTTGGACATCTTGGCCCCTTCCTTCAGCACCATGCCCTGGGTGAGCAGGTTGGCGAAGGGTTCGTCCAGATCCATGTAGCCGCAGTCGCGCAGGGCCTTCACGAAGAAGCGCGAGTAAAGCAGGTGCAGGATGGCGTGCTCCACGCCGCCGATGTACTGGTCCACGGGCATCCAGTACTTCAGCGCGGCGGGGTCGAACGCGCCGTCGTCCTTGCGGGCGCTGGTGTAGCGCGCGAAATACCACGAGGACTCCACGAAGGTGTCCATGGTGTCCGTCTCGCGGCGGGCCTTGCCGCCGCACTTGGGGCAGGCGCAGTCCGCGAATTCGGGGGTGTCGGGCAGGGGCGAGCGGCCGTCCTCGTGGGTGCGCACTTCCAGCGGCAGCAGCACGGGCAGGTTCTCGTCCTTTTCGGCCACCACGCCGCAGGCGTCGCAGTAGACGATGGGGATGGGCGCGCCCCAGTACCGCTGGCGCGAGATGTTCCAGTCGCGCAGGCGGTAGTTGACGGTGCGGCGGCCCTTGCAGGACGATTCCAGCGAATCGGCGATCTTCTGCTTGGCGGCCTCGTTGGGCAGGCCGTCGAACTCGCCGGAATTGACCAGCACGCCCGCCTCGGTCCAGGCGGCCTGCATGGCGGCGGTGTCCAGCGCGTCGCCTTCCGGCTGGATGACCACCTGCATGGGCAGGCCATACTTGCGGGCGAACTCGAAGTCGCGCTGGTCGTGCGCGGGCACGGCCATGACCGCGCCGGTGCCGTATTCGGCCAGCACGAAGTTGGCCACCCAGATGGGCATGCGGCGGCCGGTGAAGGGGTTCACGCAGTAGGCACCGGTGAACACGCCCTCCTTCTCGAGGTCGTCCGACTGGCGCACGATGCGGTCCATGTTGCGGATGCGCTCGACGAAGGCGCGCACCGCCGGGGCCTCGGGCTTGTCCCCTTCCGGTCCGCTGATGAGTTGCTCCACCAGCGGATGCTCGGGGGCGAGGCTCATGAAGGTCGCGCCGAACACGGTGTCCTGCCGGGTGGTGAACACGGTGATGGAGGCGTCAGCCCCCTCCAGAGGGAACGCGATCTCCGCGCCGATGGACTTGCCGATCCAGTTGCGCTGCATGCTCACCACGCGCTCGGGCCAGCCCGCCTCCAGCTTGTCGAGGTCGGCCAGCAGTTCTTCGGCGTAGTCGGTGATGCGCAGGAACCACTGGGTCAGGTTCTTCTGCTCCACGGCGGAATCGCAGCGCCAGCACAGCCCTTCGATGACCTGCTCGTTGGCGAGCACGGTGTGGCACTTGGGGCACCAGTTCTGCGGGGCCTGCTTGCGGTACACCAGGCCCTTCTCGAAGAAGCGCAGGAAGAACTGCTGCTCCCAGCGGTAGTATTCGGGCGTGCAGGTGGCGAGTTCGCGCCGCCAGTCGTACGAGTAGCCCAGGCGGCGCAGCTGGCTGCGCATGTTGTCGATGTTGGAAAAGGTCCACTTGGCGGGATGCGTGCCGTGCTTGATGGCGGCGTTTTCCGCCGGCAGCCCGAAGGCGTCCCAGCCCATGGGGTGCAGCACGTTGAAGCCCTGCATGCGCTTGAAGCGGGCCACCACGTCGCCGATGGAATAGTTGCGCACGTGCCCCATGTGGATGTTGCCCGAAGGGTAGGGGAACATCTCCAGCACGTAGTACTTGGGCTTGTCGGAGTGGTGGTCGCAGTGGAAGGCGCCGCTTTCTTCCCAGATGCGCTGCCATTTGGTTTCGATGGACTGGGGATCGTATTTCATGCCGCGTTCGGGTTTCATGCCGCGATGGTCCTTGTGGGCTGGTCCTTGTGGACTTATCCGTGTGGACTGGTCCGTGTGGGCTTTTCCGGGGCCGCCTGCCGTGCCGCCGGCGCCTGTTCCGGCCGCCGGTGGAGCGGATGTCGGGGCGGGTGTCGGATCTGGTGTCTGGTCTGCCGGTTCAGGGGGAAGCGCCCCCCGCCCCCGGTGAAGACCGAGGGCGCGAACCCGTCAGACCGTAGCCTTTCGGGCGCGCGCCTTCAAGTGCCAATTGCGCATTCGCGGGGTGATTCCGGGCGGTTAAGCGCCGCCGGACCACCCCGGCCGCAGCGGGGCCTACTGCCCCTTGGGCGATAGTCGGCCCGATTCCAGCGCGCGGGCCACCGCGTCGAGGATGCCGTTGATGAAGCCGCGCGAATTGTCGTCCCCGAACTGCTTGGAAAGCTCGATGGCCTCGTTCATGGCCACCTTGGCGGGCACGTCGTCGCGGAACAGCATTTCGTACACGGCGATGCGCAACAGCGTCAGCTCCACGCGGCCCATGCGCTCCACGCGCCAGTTCTGCGAAAAGCCCGATACGGCCTCGTCCAGTTCGGCCTGCGTCTTCCACACGCCGTGGATGACCTCCCACGCGTAGCCTTGCGGGGCGGTGGCGGGGTCGTGCCGGTCGGATTTTTCGTTTTCAGCGCGATCCGCCACATCGGGCGAGGCGGCATAGGCCGCGCGCAACGCGCCCTCGGTGGTGGCCGGCGAAAAGCTGAGGCCGTACAGCACCTGGAAGGCCAGCGCGCGTTCGCTGCGCCGGGTGGGTTTCTTGCCCTGGTTGGCCATGGGGTTACAGCTGCTCCATCACGCGCACGGTTTCCAGCACGGCGGCGGCGGCTTCCACGCCCTTGTTGCCCGCCTTGGTGCCCGCGCGTTCGATGGCCTGCTCGATGGAGTCGGTGGTCAAAAGGCCGAAGCCCACGGGCACGCCGGAATCCAGCGAGATGTGGGCCAAGCCCTTGGTGGCTTCGCCGGCCACGAAGTCGAAGTGGGGGGTGGCCCCGCGGATGACGGCGCCCAGGGCGATGATGCCGTGGTAGCGGCCGCTCTTGGCCAGCTTCTGGGCCACGATGGGCATCTCGAACGCGCCGGGAATGCGGACGATGGTCATGTCCTCGCGCTCGCAGCCGTGGCGGGCAAGGTAGTCCGCCGCGCCGCCCACCAGGCGGTCCACGATGAAGTCGTTGAAGCGGGTGGCGATGATGGCGAACTTCAGGCCCTTGGCGTCGAGCTGGCCCTCGATGGTCTTGATGTGCAGCATTGGGGGTCTCCTTTTCCGGCGGCGCGCCGGGGCGTGATATGGGGCCGTCCTCCGCCCGCGCGCCGGGCATGGCCGGGCGCGCGGGCGGGGCGGTTATGCGTCGCCTAGATTTCGCTCGGCGCGTCGGTATGCTTCAGTTCGAGAAGATGGCCCATCTTCTCCTTCTTGGTGCGCAGGTACGCCTCGTTGAAGGAGCAGGATTCCAGTTCCACGGGCACCCGTTCCACCACCTCGATGCCGTAGCCTTCAAGGCCGATGATCTTCTTGGGGTTGTTGGTCATCATGCGCATCTTGCGCACCCCCAGGTCCACCAGGATCTGCGCGCCGATGCCGTAGTCGCGCAGGTCCGCCTTGAAGCCCAGCTTGTGGTTGGCCTCCACGGTGTCGTAGCCCTGGTCCTGCAAGGCGTAGGCGCGGATCTTGTTAGCAAGGCCGATGCCGCGCCCTTCCTGGCGCATGTACAGCAGCACACCCTTGCCCTCGCCCGATATCTGGCACATGGCCGCCGCCAGCTGGCCGCCGCAGTCGCAGCGCATGGAGCCCAGCACATCGCCGGTCAGGCATTCGCTGTGCACGCGCACCAGCACCGGCTCGCCGGGGGTGATCTCGCCCTTGACCAGGGCCAGGTGGGTTTCGTCGTGCAGTTCGTTCTCGTAGGCGATGACGCGGAATTCGCCGTACTTGGTGGGCATCTGCGCTTCCGCCACGCGTTTCACGGACAGCAGTCCCGACTGCATGCGGTAGCGGATGAGGTCGCGGATGGTGGCGATCTTCATGTCGTGCTTTTTCGCGAACTCGATCAGGTCGGGCATGCGGGCCATTTCGCCGTCGTCGCGCATGATCTCGCAGATCACCGCCGCGCCCTTCAGCCCGGCCAGCTTCGACAGGTCCACGCTGCCTTCGGTCTGCCCGGCGCGCACCATGACCCCGCCCTTCTGGGCCCGCAGGGGAAAGATGTGCCCCGGCGTGACCAGGTCTTCAGGCTGGGCGTCGTCGGCCACGGCGGCCAGGATGGTGGTGGCGCGGTCGGCGGCGGAGATGCCGGTGGTGACGCCCTTGCGCGCCTCGATGGACACCGTGAAGTTGGTGCCGAACTTCGAGCCGTTGCGGCGGGTCATCATGGGCAGTTGCAGCGCATCGACCAGCGCCGGTTCAAGGGGCAGGCAGATCAGGCCGCGCCCGTGCGTGGCCATGAAGTTGATGATCTCGGGGGTCACGTGCTGGGCGGCGATGGTCAGGTCGCCTTCGTTCTCGCGGTCTTCGTCGTCCACGAGGATGATCATCCGCCCCTTGCGGATTTCCTCGATGGCTTCCTCGGTCTTGCAGATGGGCATGGCTACCTCTGGATATGCGACGCCGCCCCGTGCAGGCGCGGCGTTCTGGTCATTGATTCGGAACGCTGGATATGTTCCGGCCGTCCGGCAAGTTCCGGCCGTTCGACACGCGTAAAGACCCGGTCCCCGTACCCTGCGATGGTACTAGAAGCCGTGTTCCTTCAGGAATTCCACGGTCAGCGCGCTGCCCCCGCCGGAGCCGGAGGAGGCATGGCCGGTGGCGGATGCGCCCCCCTGCCATGCCGAAAGCATGCGCTGCACGTACTTGCCGATGAGGTCCGTCTCCATGTTTACGCGTACTCCGGGCTTCCACCCTGCGATGGTGGTGACCCGCTGCGTTTCGGGGATGACATTGACCTCCAGAAAATCCGGGCCGCAATGATTAACCGTCAGGCTCACCCCGTCAAGGGTCACGGAGCCCTTGGGGATGACCTGGGGGCCGAATTCCTGCGGAAACTTCAGCCGGTAGCGGCGCGATTCGCCTTCCTCGCGCACATCGGCCACGGTGGCCACGCAGTCCACGTGGCCCGCAACCATGTGCCCGCCCAGGCGGTCGCCCATGGCCAGCGCGCGTTCCAGGTTCACCCTGTCGCCGGTCTTGAGGTCGCCAAGGGTGGTCAGGCGCATGGTCTCGGCCGAGGCGTAGCAGGTGTACCACGCCGCGTCGCGGCTGCCGCCGTGGGTTTCCACGGTCAGGCACACGCCGTTGGCCGCGATGGATTCGCCCACCACGATGTCGGACAGCACGAACAGCGGCCGGATGCGCAGCCGCGTTTCCTTGCCCGCGCCTTCCACGGCCACGATGCCGCCCTGTCCCTGAATGATGCCGGTGAACATGAAGCAGTCTCCGAGGCGGCGCGCCGCCGTTGTCTGGAACGTATCTCTACGCCTTGGGGTTGTTTCTGACGCGGGATTTTCGTTCGGTGGCAAGGAAAACGAGTCTGGCACGAGGGAGTATACTCTTATTGTATTTGACCGAGATGCCAGATGAAGTTTGACGCAGCCACCGGGCGAAAAGGCAAGTCAGGAACAGTCCCTGGGGCGCAGGGTCACGATGATGTCCTCTCCGCTGGGGGCGGATGCGGCCACGCGCAGGCCCAGCGCGTCGTCCATGCGCAGGGGCGCGCGGCCGTCGAACAGGGGCCGCGCCGCGTTGTCGCCCAGCACCTTGGGGGCCAGGTGCAGCTCGAATTCGTGCACCAGCCCGGCTTCCAGCAGGGCCAGGCCCAACTGTCCGCCGCCCTCGCACAGCACGTACAGGCAAGCGGCCTCGCCGCGCAACCGGGCCAGACCCGCGCGCAGGTCCAGCCCCGCGCCGCCGGGGACAGCCGTGGAATTCGCGGCGTCCACATCAGGCAGGCCCCATACCCGCGCGCCCGTGGCGCGCACCGCATCGGCTGCCGGGGATGCGGCGGCCCGTTCCGTGGTCCAGAAAATGGCGTCCGCCGCCCGCTGGTCCAGCAGGGCCAGGTCACCGGCGCGCGCGGCCACCTCGTCCATGCGCGAGGTGACGGCCACTGCCAGCGGCTGGCGGCGCGGGGTGTCGCCGGAACAATTATCCCCGGCAGTGGAAGAGGAGGGGGAATCCGAAAAGTCACCACAGCGGGCGGTCAGCAGCGGGTTGTCGGCGAACAGGGTGCCGCTGCCCACCAGCACCGCGCCCCCGGCATGGCCCACGCCCGCCCGGATGGCATGCACCCGGCGACGCGAGGCCGCGCAGCTTATCCACTGCGAATGGCCCGCGCGGGTGGCGATGCGCCCGTCCAGCGTGCTGGCCAGTTTCAGGATGACGTAGGGCAGGTCCGTCTTCTTCCAGGTGACGAAGTCGGCCACCAGGTCGCGGCAGTCCTGCTCGCACACGCCCATCCCGCGCTCGCCCATATCCACCCGCACGCCGTGCCGGCGCAGGAATTCCGCGCCGCCCTGGGCCACCGGGTTGGGGTCGGCCATGCCCACCACCACGTGGCGGATGCCCGCCGCCAGCACCGCCTGCGAGCAGGGGGGCGTTTTGCCGTGGTGGTTGCACGGCTCCAGCGTGACCACCAGGGTGCACCCGGCCGGGTCCACGCCGTTGGCCGCCGCATCGCGCAGGCATTCCACCTCGGCGTGGGGCATGCCGCAGGCCGTGTGGAAACCGCGCGCCACAACCTGGCCGTCGCGCACCAGCACCGCGCCCACCGTGGGGTTGGGCGCGGCGCGCCAGCGGCCTTGCCGGGCAAGGGCGATGGCCTCGCGCATGAAATTTTCGAACGGATGCGGCGCGGTCATGGCGCTACGTGCCCCCGCAGGCGCAGCCGCCCCCGCAGCCGCCCCCGGAACTCCCATTGTCGTTACGGTTGCCGTCCGGCGGATTGGGGGCGTCTGGCGGAACGCAGGGGCCGCCCCTGCGCGGAGTGAAGGGCAGCACCTCGTACAGCACGCCCGATTCGCGCAGCATGTCCTCGGCCAGTTGGTCGGGGTACGATTCCGCGTAGCGGATGGCCGTGACGCCGCAGTTGATGAGCATCTTGGTGCAGATCAGGCAGGGCTGGGTGGTGCAGTAGATTTCCGAGCCCGCCAGCGAAATGCCGTGGATGGCGGCCTGCACGATGACGTTCTGTTCCGCGTGCAGCCCCCGGCAGATTTCGTGGCGCTGGCCCGAGGGCACGCCAAGCTGGGCGCGCAGGCAGCCCACGTCAAGGCAATGGGCCACGCCCGAGGGCGCGCCGTTGTAGCCCGTGGCCAGGATGCGCTTGTCCTTCACCGCGATGGCCCCCACCTTGCGCCGGGTGCAGGTGGAGCGCTCGGCCACGAGGTAGGTGATCTCCATGAAGTACTGGGGCCAGGGGAGGCGGGACAGTGTGGACATGGGTACCTCTG